>NZ_DAMBJX010000010.1:0-65018 GCF_032067225.1 Brevundimonas vesicularis
CGACCGTTGAAGCGGTAGTCGTAGCGGAACGAGATCGCTCCCCCAGGCGAGATGTAGGCGTACAAGCCGTCCCTGTCGGTACTCTTGTAAGGCTTTGATTTGGGCTTCAAATTCTTCAGAGCGGCATCGGTAAGCACGGTAAAACCTCCTCGCACCGGACAGGTCTGGAAATCGGCGGTTCGAGGTCGATATTTTCTCGCCTTTTCAGCGTCTTGCGCGAAAAGAATACCGTCATCGGCTCGCCTTGGTCGTGACGGTATGAGCCGGATTCCACGGGAGCAACGGGACGCGATACCGTCAGACAGGTCGGCATCACGAAAAAAAGACCCTCCGAAAGGCTCCGAAGGGTCTCGACAGAATTCACTTTTACGTCAGGGCCTTACGGATCAAATCGGAAGCGTTCTCGAAAGCTTCCGAAAGGCCCGAATTATTCCCACTCGATCGTCCCGGGCGGCTTGGACGTGACGTCGTAGACGACGCGGTTGACGCCGCGCACCTCGTTGATGATGCGGGTGGCGGTCTTGGAGAGGACGTCCCACGGGAACTGGTAGAAGTCGGCGGTCATGCCGTCGGTGGAGGAGACGGCGCGCAGGGCCAGGACCTTTTCATAGGTGCGGGCGTCGCCCATGACGCCGACGGTCTTCACCGGCAGCAGCACGGCGAAGGCCTGCCAGATCTTGTCGTAGAGACCCGCCTTGCGGATTTCATCCAGATAGATGGCGTCGGCCTGTTGCAGGGTCTCGACGGCATCCGGCGTGATGTCGCCGGGGATGCGGATGGCCAGGCCCGGTCCGGGGAACGGATGACGGCCGACGAAGGCGTCGCTGAGCCCCAGTTCGCGGCCCAAGGCGCGAACCTCGTCCTTGAACAGCTCGCGCAGAGGCTCGACCAGTTTGAGTTTCATATAGTCCGGCAGGCCGCCGACATTGTGGTGGCTCTTGATGACGTGGGCCTTGCCGCTGGACGAGGAGACGCTCTCGATCACGTCCGGATACAGGGTGCCCTGGGCCAGGAATTCGGCGCCCTCGATCTTGGCGGATTCGCGATCGAACACCTCGATGAACAGCCGGCCGATGGTCTTGCGCTTGGTTTCAGGGTCGGAAATCCCGGCCAGTTCGCTCAGGAATTCCTTCGACGCATCAACATGCACCAGCGGGATGTTGTAGTGCTCGCGGAACAGGGTCGTGACCTGTTTCGCTTCGTCCTTTCTCAACAGGCCGGTGTCGACGAAGACGCAGGTCAGTTGATCCCCTATGGCCTCATGGATCAGAACGGCGGCGACCGAGGAGTCCACCCCGCCCGACAGGCCGCAGATCACCTTGGCGTCACCGACCTGTTCGCGGATCTGGGCGATCTTCTCGTCCCGATAGGCGGCCATGGTCCAGTCGCCCTTCAGGCCCGCGATCCCGTGAGTGAAGTTCTTCAGCATCTGATGGCCGCGCGGTGTGTGCATCACCTCGGGGTGGAACTGCACACCGTAGAAGCGACGGGCCTCGTCGGCGATCACCGCATAGGGTGACCCCTCGGACGAGGCCACCACGTCGAAGCCTTGCGGAATGGCGACGATCTTGTCGCCATGGCTCATCCAGACCTCTTCGTTCTCGCCGACAGGGGCCAGGTCGGCCAGCAGGGGCGAGGTCTTCTGAACCGTGATCTGGGCGCGGCCGAACTCGCGGGTATGGCCGCCCTCTACCTTGCCGCCCAGTTGCTCGCACATCGTCATCTCGCCGTAGCAGATGCCCAGCACCGGCACGCCGGCCTCGAACACGCCCTGCGGCGCGCGGGGACTGCCCTCTTCATGCACGCTCTCGGGACCGCCCGACAGGATGATGGCCGCCGGGTTCATGGCCGTCAGAGCCGCTTCCGCCTTCTGGAACGGATGGATCTCGCAATAGACGCTGGCCTCGCGAAGGCGGCGCGCGATCAACTGCGTCACCTGGCTGCCGAAGTCGACGATGAGGACCTTTTGGTGGTCTTGCGGCGTGGTCATGGCGTGATCGAATCCAGGGCAGGAAGATGGGCGGGGTCTTGGCGGGGCGGGGCCGATATTTCAAGGGCGGGAAGCTCAAGAGCGGCGGGGCCGTCGGCCTCCAGCACGGCGATCAGCCGATCTAGGGCGGCGGCCAGGTTCTCGTCCACATGATGCAGGGTCGAGGTCCAGTCCTCCAAAGCCTTCAACTCGGCGCGACCGTCCGACACGCCGCGTAAGGCGATCATAGGCACACCGAAGGTCTGGGCGGCGCGGACCAGGGCCCAGGTTTCCATGTCCACCATCTCGGCGTCGATGGCGTCATAGGCGGCGCCGGAGACGACGTTCGCTCCGGTCGACAGGGTCGCCGTCGGCACGCCGGGGATTGGGCACGGCAAAGGCAGGACGGCGGGCTGGTTCAGCAAGGGGGTCACGCCCTTCGGAAAACCAAGCGGGCTGGCGTCCATGTCGCGATAGGCGACGGACGAGGCCTGATAGACCGCCGCATGATCCAGCACCCGCGATCCGCACGAGCCCAGGGATACGATCAGATCCGGCAGATCGCCCGCCGCCTCCAGCCGCGCCAGGGCGGCGCCCAGGCTCACGGCGGCCTCAACAGGACCGACGCCGGTCATCAGCGGCGCGATCCGGGCCTGAAGATGCGGCCCGTATTCAGCAGGCGCGGCCATGACGTAGAGCAGCGAAACCCCGCCATGCCGCGCCAGCTTCATGCCGCGCGCTCGTAGATGGCGGCGAAGAAGCCGTCGGTGTCAGCCGACGCCGGCGACAGGCGCAGCCGCGCCCCGGACGCCAGCTCGGCGAACTTCGCCTGCGCCGCCTCGCTCAGTTGCGGCGTCGACAGGACATCGGCGACGGCGACCGGGCGGAAGTCGGGATTGGCGGTCTCGAAGGCGTCCACACTGGCCTCGTTTTCGCGCGCCAGCATCGAACAGGTGACATAGACCAGTCGGCCGCCCGGCTTCACCAGCTTGGTCGCCTGGCTCAAAATACGCACCTGCAGGCCGTGCAGCTTTTCGCCCTCTTCGGCGGTCAGACGCCAGGCGTCCTCGGGACGACGACGCCAGGTGCCAGATCCCGAACAGGGCGCATCGACGAAGACCAGATCGGCCTGCCCGTTCAGGTCTTCCAGGCCTCCGCCATTCTGACCGATCAGGACCAGCTCCGCCTCGACGCCCGCGCGCTGCAGGCGAGGACGGATGTTCTCCAGCCGTTTGTTGACGACGTCCGAGGCGACCAGCTTACCCTGCCCCTTCATCGCCTGGGCCAGACCCAGCGTCTTACCGCCGCCGCCGGCGCAGTAATCCACCACCGTCATGCCGGGTGCGGCGCCCGCCAGCCAGCAGACGACCTGGCTGCCTTCGTCCTGGATTTCGAACCGACCGGCCTTGAAGCCTTCCAGCGCCTGGATGTTGGGCGGCGGTTCCGACGGCACGCGCAGGCCGACGGCCGACCAGGGCGTGCGCGAAACCTCCAGCCCTGCGGCCTTCAGTTCGGCCTCGACCTCATCGACCGTGGCGCCCGCATCATTGACGCGCAGATCGATCGGCGCGCGCGGCGCCATCAGGGCGTGGGCTTCCTCGGCCCAGCGATCGCCGAAGGTCGCCTTAAAATCCTCGACCACGAACTCAGGCAGGCCGGCGGCGACCCAGCCCGGCAGTTCGCCCTGCCCCGCCGTGATGCGGCTGCGCTCCTGTTTGGACAGCGGGCGCGGGCCATAGCCGTCGCCCGAATGCAGGGCCTCGATCTCTTCCAAGGACAGGCCGTCGATGGCGTGCAGCGAACCAATGACCAGAGCCCGACCGTCTTCACGCCCGCCCATGATCCACGACAGGCGGCCGCGCGCGCGCAGCACCTTATAGACCCGGTCGGCGATGGCGCGCCGGTCCTTGGAGCCGGCGTAGCGGTTGGCCGTGCTCCACGCCTTCATGACGGCCTCGGCCGGTTGGCGGCCTTGGGCGATGGAGTCCAGGACGGAGGCGGCGGCGGCTAGGCGAGCGGCTGGGGTCAATTCAGGCTTTCAAACGAAGAACAGGGACGCCAGGACCATGACCAGTCCCGCAAGCGAGACCACCCAGACCAGCGACCGGATATAGGGAACGCCGAAGGCGTAGAGCGGCACATAAACCACCCGCGCCCAGAAATAGAGCGCCGCGCCCCATACCGTCAGGGCGCTGGACGCGCCGATGACATGGGCGATCAGCACCGCGCCGATGAACAGCGGCAGGGTCTCGTACAGATTGGCCTGGGCGCGTTCGAGACGGCCGGTCAGCGGCTTCTTGGCCTCCGGCGTCTCGTCGCGCGGACCCGCATTCCATTTCGAGCCGAACTCGGCCGTCCGCGCCCCGGCGGGCAGGAAGATCTGAACCAGGGCCAGGATCAGCGTCAGGGCCAGATAGGTGAGTTCAGTCGTCATGGTCGCCTACCCCTGCCGATAGTTGGGCGCTTCACGCGTGATCATCACGTCGTGCACGTGGCTTTCACGCAGACCCGCGCCGGTGATGCGCACGAAGCGGGCGCGCTCCTGGAACTCAGGAATGGTGCCGGCGCCGACATAGCCCATGGAGGCGCGAAGGCCGCCGACCATCTGGTGCAGGACCGGGCTGATCGGCCCCTTGTAGGGCGTCTGACCCTCGATGCCCTCGGGCACCAGCTTCTCCGACGAGACTTCCTTCTGGAAATACCGGTCCGCCGAGCCGCGCGCCATGGCCCCGACCGAGCCCATGCCACGATACGACTTGTAGCTGCGGCCCTGATACAGGAAGACCTCGCCGGGGCTTTCGTCGGTGCCGGCGAACATCGAACCCATCATGGCCACGTTCGCGCCGGCCGCGATGGCCTTGGCCAGGTCGCCCGAATATTTGATGCCCCCGTCGGCGATGACCGAGGCGCCCGTGCCCTTGGCCGCCCGCGCGGAGTCCATCACCGCCGTCAACTGCGGCACACCAACGCCCGCGACGATGCGGGTGGTGCAGATGGAGCCGGGACCGATGCCCACCTTCACCGCATCCGCGCCCGCGTCGATCAGGGCCCGCGTCGCATCATAGGTCGCGACATTGCCGGCGATGATCTGCAGCCGGTTGTTTTCGCGCTTGATCCGCTCGACCACCTGGGCGACCGAGGCCGAGTGACCATGGGCGGTGTCGATCACGACCACGTCGCAACCCGCTTCGGCCAGCGCCATCGCGCGCTCGTATCCGGCGTCGCCGACGGTGGAGGCTGCGCCGACCAGCAGGCGGCCTTGCTCGTCCTTGGCGGCGTTGGGGAAGGCCTGGGCCTTTTCGATGTCCTTCATGGTGATCAGGCCGACGGCCCGATAGTCCTCGTCCACCACGATGACGCGTTCGATCTTGCGGGTCTTCAGCAACTCGCGCGCTTCGTCGCGGCTGGCGCCTTCGCGCACCGTGATCAGGTCGCCGGTGGTCATCAGCGAGGCGGCGGTGACGTTCAGGTCGCTCTCGAAGCGCATGTCGCGGTGGGTCAGCATCCCGACCAGCTTGCCGGTCGCCGGATCCACGACGGGGAAGCCGGTGATCTTCTTGCGCGCCACGATCTCGCGCACTTCGCCCAGCGTCGTCTGTGGGCCGACCGTCACCGGATTGACCACCATCCCGCTCTCATAGCGTTTGACGGCGCGGACCTCGTCGGCCTGCTCCTCGATGGTCATGTTGCGGTGCAGAACGCCCAGACCGCCGGACTGGGCCATGGCGATGGCCAGACGGCTTTCCGTCACCGTGTCCATGGCGGACGACAGCAGCGGGATGTTCAGTTTGATGTCGCGCGTCAGCTGGGTCGAGACATCGACCATCGCCGGCATGAACTCGGATGCGCCGGGTTCCAGCAAAACATCGTCGAAGGTCAGTCCTTCGCGTATCTCCATAGGGAGTCTCCGTTTTGCGGGCCGCGTATAACGGGATGCGGGGGTCGGGGGCAAGGCCGATTGCGGTTATAGGCCCGATAGATTTTATTGCTTTGCAACCCGCAGGGCCACTCACCATTCTCTCCGCATGGTCGGCGTCATCCTCAGCACCGCGCGCAAACTGGCTCTGAAGATCGCCAGCTATGGCGTCATGCACCTGATCGTCGCCATTCTGGTCGCCTTCGCCATCACCCGCGACTGGCGCATCGCCCTGGCCGTCGGCATGGTCGAGCCGATCTTTCAGACCATCGCCTACACCGTCCATGACCGCGTCTGGCACAAGGTCGAGCGGCGTCGCATGGCCTCCAATATCGAGGAGGCGACCGAGGCCTTCACCGCCCGCCTCGACATCATGTCGCCCGAGGAACAGCGCCGCTCGCACAACGCCCATCACGGCCACAGCCACGCCCTGCCCCGGTCGTTCAAACAGATCGCGCTGAAGACCGTCACCTACGGCGTCATGCATTTCGCCGTGGCGGTCGCCGTAGCCTATGCCCTGACCAACGACATCCGCACGGCGCTGACCATCGGCATGGTCGAGCCTCTGGTGCAGACCCTGTTCTTCACGCTGCACGACCGCATCTGGTCGCGAATCGAAGAGCGTCGGGCGCGCAGCACCGTCGCTACGGCCTAAGCCTTACATGCGATCGCTGGTCTATCGCCAGATGCGCGTTCTATCAGCGCGCTTCCAGGACAGGAACAAAGCGAACTTCCGAGACCTCGCCATCACCGGGGGTTGGTAGGTGGTCGACAAAGAAACGTCCGCTGGTGTCGCTGAACACGTGGAAGCAGTTCTCGGAATAGTCTCCGACTTGAGTGCAAATTCGACCGTGCGACACGCGGTAGCGACCTTCGCTTCTTGCTCTGCCATGGACCACGTATCGACCCTCGGGAAAGAAGAACTGCGCTCGATCACCAATGACTGTATCGACGTACTCCAAATGAACACCATCCAGCAGGTACCGCAGGACCTTGTCGGATACTGGTGAGAGATCATCAGATGAGGGCGAAGGAGCTGCTTGAAGCGCTGCAGCCAAAACCAAGACCAGCATCATCGACTTTCTCCGGTACGCGCGATTATCGCTTGTTCAGCGCGACCAGAAACACCTCGGCGCTGTCCTTGCGGCTCGACGCCGGCTTGACGTATTTCACCGTCTCGAACTCCTCGCGCAGCCGCGCCAGAACGCCGCCGGCGTCTCCGCCCTGGAAGTTCTTGGAGACAAAGTTGCCACCCGGCCTCAAGGTACGGATGGCGAAATCGGCGGCGATCTCGATCAGGGCGATGATCTTTAAATGGTCCGTCTGGCGATGCCCGACCGTGTTGTGCGCCATGTCCGACAGCACCAGGTCCGGCGCCCCGCCGATGGCGTCGATCAGCTGCTGGTCCACGCCCGGATGGGTGAAGTCGGCCTGAAGCAGTGTTGCGCCCGGGATCGGCGCGATCATCAGCAGGTCGACGCCCGCCACCGCACCCGCCCCCCGGTTCAACGCCACCTGAACCCAGCCGCCCGGCGCCGCGCCCAGGTCGATGACCTTTGACCCGCGCTTGATCAGCCGGAACTTGTCGTCGATCTCGATCAGCTTGAAGGCCGCGCGCGAGCGCCAGCCTTCGGCCCGCGCTTTTTCGGACCATTTGTCCGACAGCTGGCGTTTGATCCATTGCTGGCTCGACATCGACTTGGTGTCGGCCGTCTTCATCTTGGTGCCCATGCCGCGTCCGGCGGCGGTCCCGCCGGTGGGCGGTTTCACCATCCGGCGGCGCTCTTGGGGCTTTTCGTCTTCGCTCATCGTTCCCACATAGCCCCGACCGGCGTTGCGGGCTATGTCCCGCCTCAAATCAACCCAAAGAGGACGACCGACATGGCCGACACCCTGACCTTCACCCTGGACACCGGCGACGGCGAAGCCCGCGACGTGGTCATCAAGCTGCGCCCCGACCTGGCTCCCGGCCACGTCGAACGCATCACCGAACTGGCCAAGGAAGGCTTCTACGACGGCGTGGTCTTCCACCGCGTGATCCCGGGCTTCATGGCCCAGGGCGGCGATCCGACCGGCACTGGCACCTCGGGCTCCAAGAAGCCGAACCTGAAGGCCGAGTTCTCGGCCGAGCCGCATGTGCGCGGCGTCTGCTCGATGGCCCGTACCTCGGACCCCAACAGCGCCAACTCGCAGTTCTTCATCGTCTTCGACGACGCCACCTTCCTAGATCGCCAGTACACCGTCTGGGGCCAGGTCGAATCGGGCATGGAACACGTCGACGCCCTGCCCAAGGGCGAGCCGCCGCGCAGCCCCGGCAAGATCGTCAAGGCGACGGTCAACTAAAGCGAAAGCGGCAGAGTTGGACTTCGCCCAACTCGGATAAGATTTCGCGCAACGAGAATTTTCGCAATCTTGACGTTTCTCGATGATGGCTTTCAGTTGCAACGCTGAGCCATCGTCGGGGGACGACATTGCGCATTCTTCTGGTCATCGAGCCGTCCGGCGGCGGCTCGGGGCGTCACGTGGTCGATCTGGCCGGCGCCCTGATCGGAAGCGGCCATCAGGTGTCCCTGATCTGGTCGCCGCGCCGCGCCGAGCCCTGGTTTCCGGCCGCGGTCGCCGCCCTTCCCCTGCACGCCAGTGGACGTCTGCCGATGCGCCGCAGCGTGGGACCGTGGGACGTCGCCGCCCTTCACGCCCTGAACCGCCTGATCGCCCGCCTCGGCCCGTTCGAGATCGTTCACGGCCACAGCGCCAAGGCCGGCGCCTTGGTCCGCCTAGCCCACGCGCCCGGCGCCGCCAAGATCTACACCCCTCACGCCCTGCCGATGATGAGCCCGGCCAGCCTGGCGACGATCAGCGCCGGCGCGGCTGAGGAGCTGTTGGCCCGGTCCGGCGACGCCATCATCGCCGTCTCTGAGGAAGAAGCCGCCGTCGCCCGTCGCTGGGGGCTCGGCGGGAACCGCTTGCACGTCGTTCCCAACGGCCTGGCCGCGCCGCCCGCCAACGATCGTCTCGCCGCCCGCCAGGCCCTTGGCGTTCCCGAGGACGCTCTGGTCATCGGCTTCGTCGGCCGGCTTTGCGCTCAGAAAAACCCCGTCCGATTCGCCCACGCCGTCCGCCGGGCGAACGCCATCGATCCGCGCATCATCGGCGTCATGATCGGCGATGGCGCGCTGGCCTCGGCGGTCAGGACCGCCGGCGGCGACGCCCTCCGTCTGCTGGGTTCACGCGATGCCGGGCCGTTGATGGCGGGCTTCGATCTGTTTGTCATGACCAGCCGTTACGAGGCCGATTCCTACGCCATGATCGAGGCGGCCGCCTTGGGCCTGCCGATCGTCTGCACCGACGTTGGCGGGATCGGGCGTCTGATCCAGGCCGGCGCGCGCATCGACCGCCTGCCCGTCGACGCCTCGCCCGATCATCTCGCCGAGGCGATGCGCGCCGCGCTGGCCAGCCGCGTCGTGCCCCTGCCTATCGCGCCGAGCGTCCTGTCCGCATCGCTGATGACCGAACAGACGGTCCGGATCTACCGTGACGCCTTCGCCCGCCGACGCCTGGGTGGCTGAGCCCCTCTTCATCAACGGCCGCTTCCTGATCCAGCCGATGAGCGGGGTTCAGCGCTATGCGCGTCAGATCGTCCGCGCCCTGGACCAGCGCCCCGGCGCCGCCGACCGCTACGTCCTGTTGACGCCCCCCGGCGCCGATAGCCTGAACCTGCGCAACATCCCGACCCGCACGATCGGGCGCGCAGGAGGCCATCTTTGGGAACAGACCGCCCTGGCCTGGACCGCGCGCCATGGCCAGCTGCTTTCGTTAGGGGGTTCGGGTCCGGTGCTGCACCGGCAGCAGATCGTCGTCATCCACGACGCCGCCGTCTTTCGTCATCCCGAGCATTTCCGAACAGGCTACGCCGCCTTCCACCGCGCCCTGAACAGAATCCTCGCGCGCCGGGCGCGGCTGGCGACCCTCTCCGAGTTTTCCCGGCGCGAGTTGGCCTCGGTCCTGAACCTGTCGCCCGACAGCATCGCTGTCGCCCCGAACAGCGCCGACCATCTTCGCATCGTCACGCAAGACCCTGCCGTCGTTGCACGCCTCGATCTGACGACCCGCCCCTACTTCGTGGCCCTGGGTAATCTGACGCCGAACAAGAACATCGCCGTCGCCATCCGCGCCCTTTCCCGCCTTGCCGAGCCTGCCGTTCGGCTGGTCCTCATCGGCGACCGACCCGCTGTCTTCGACCGTTTCGCCTTCCCGGCCGACCCGCGCCTGATCTTCGCCGGCCGTCGCTCGGATGCCGAGATCACCGCCCTGCTCGGCGGCGCGCGCGCCCTGGTCTTTCCCAGTCTCTACGAAGGCTTCGGCATCCCGCCGCTTGAGGCGATGACCCTCGGCTGTCCGGTCATCGCCTCCGACATCCCCGCCACGCGCGAGGTCTGCGCCGACGCCGCCCTCTATTTTGACCCTGCCGACGACGCAGCCCTGGCCGCCCATATGGCTGAGATGCTCAGCCGACCGGATGTTGCTCGCCGCGACACCGGCCTTCGCCGCGCCGACCGTTACGCCTGGTCCTGCTCGGCCGAAATCATCGAGGACCTTCTGCTCAGCACCTGACGATAGACGGCCCTGTGGGCCTCGACGATCAACGCCTCGGTCCAGGCCGGCGCACCGACCGCCGCAAAACGCCGGCGTTCCCGCTGGTCCACAGCCGCCTGCATCGCCGCCGTCAGCGCGCCTGCATCCCCCGGTTCCACTAGGGCTGACATGCCCGCCCCCTGCGCCGCCTCCGGCAAGCCGCCGATGCGCGATGCGATCACGCCCCGTCCCTGCTGAACCGCCTCCACGACGCTGCGTCCGAACGGCTCGGCCCACACCGCCGGCGCGACCAGCACATCCACCTTGGGCCAGAACGCCTCCGCCTCCACCTGCCCCAGCCAGACGATGCGCGGATCATCATAAGCCCGCCTCAAGGCCTGCACGTAGTCCGCCTCCCCCCGCCCGCCGATATTCAGTGTCCAGTCGCCGTCCAACCTTCTCGTCGCCGCCAGTAGAACCTCGATCCCCTTTTCCGGCTCGATCCGCCCCAGAAACCCGAACCGCATCGTCGGCGCCTCGGCCAGCGATGGTCTTGGCGCCATCACCGCCGCACCCGCCGCATTGCCGATCACCGACCCCGGCGTCCGCCGAAAATAGCCCGCCGCCCGATGCGTTTCCAGCACAGGCCCGCTCAGGCCGATGACATGATCCACCCCTTGCGACCGCGCCCGCTTGCCCGCGGTCAGCAACACACACGACCCACACCGCCGCTCGCAACGTCGTCCGCGTCGGAACAGCGACGCCCGCGCACATAGCATCGACCAGTCCCTCAGCGTCTGCACCAGCGGCAGATCCCGCCGCGCCGCCGCGCGATAGACCGACAGCGAAAACCCTGTCGTCAAATGCAGATGGATCAGATCCGGCCGCACCCGCGCGACCGCCCGATCCACCGCCTGATCCATCAGCGGATTGGCCGCCTCCAGCCCATGCCAGACCGCCCGCCGAACCGCGGATCGCCGCACGCCCTCAAAGGGCCAGTACAGGTTTCGCAACGGCAGGCGCTGCACGGGCACGCCGTCGATCCGCTCGTTCACCGGCTCGCGCCCCGGCGTCAGCGTCAGCACCGACGCCTCGACACCCGCCCGTCTCAGCCCCTGCGCCAACTGAGCCACGCTGCGTTCCGCCCCGCCGACCTGCGCCGGCGGATACAGGGTGTTGATGATCAGCACCCTCACGGCGCCAGCGGCCTTCGCCACGCCAGAGCGCCCACCAGACAGCACAGGAAGACCATCCCCGCCCCCTGCGTCAGGTCCTCGCCGAACATCGCCGCCAGCACATAGACCGACAGCGGCGTCAGCGCGTCCAGCCGCGCCGCCGACGCCAGATGCAGCCCCAGCAGCACCAGCGCGCTCACCACGCCCGCCGTCCGCGCCGTGAACAGATAGCCGTTGTGGCTGACCGACGGCGCCCGGAACGCCCCCATCTCGTCCGCCGACGACCACCCCGTTCCCATGGGCCGCTCCACGACCAGATCGACCGTCCGCCGCCAGGTCAGCATCCGTCCGGCCAGATTGTCCCGCAGCGCCGTCCTGTCGAACCGTCCCGCGAACCGGCCGCCGTCGAGGTCGAACCGCCCCGCCTGCAAAGCCACCGCACCCGCCGCCAGCACACAGACCGTCAGCACCATCCCCAGCGGCCAAACCCGCTCGCGCCATCGCCAACCGACGACCGTCCTCGCCAGCCCCGCCAGCATCGCCGCCATCATGCCGCCCCGCGACAGGCTGCTGACGAACCCCAGAACCGCTACGCCGACGCCGCCCCACGTCGTCCCGCCCCCCGCCCAGCGCCGCCCTGCCAGCAGCACGCCTGCCGGGACCGCCAGTCCGATCATCGCCATCGCCGCATTCGGATGTTCGGCCAGGGTCGTCAGCCGCACCTGCGCGGCCGTGGTGGTCACCATCGCGCGCGGCGACGCCAGACCCAAGGCCTGCAAAGGCTCCAATCCCACCAGCGTCACCAGACCGTAGGTCGCCAGGTGACACCCGGCGCCCGCCAGCATGGCCCAAAGGAACAGCCGCCGCCGTCGTTCATCCCTCAGGATCAGGCTCGCCGCCGCCGGCGCCGCCAGCGCCGAGGTGATCCATCGAAACCAGAAGGCCGCATCCCCGACGTTCAGCCGATCGCCGCCCTGCGCGACCTGCACCAGCAGCGTCATCGCCAGAAAGCCCGCCGCGACCACGCCCGCCGCCCTCAGAACCGGCGCCATGCCTCGCCACGTCACACCCACGAGCGGCACAGCAACCGCCAGCGCCAGATCGCCTAGCCGGGGCCCGCTGACCTGTCCGGGCGTCAGAAAGAGCGGCAAGGTCACGCCCAGGCCCAGCAAGCCCAAAGCTACCCGCTCATAGGCCGCGCGCACCTGCGACCATCGCAGCGTTCCGCGCCGCGATGCGCTCAGGACGGCCTGCAATGCTCGACCTCGGGATCGAACCGCGCCCCGTCCACCACGCCGGCGACCAGCACCCCGGCCTTTCGCCAGCGTCCGCCCAGCGCCAGCCGCCCCGCCAGCCTCAACCGCGATGCAGCATAGCGCAGCGCAGAGCGCCGTCCCTCGTGCCGCCGCTTGGCCAGGATGACATTGCGCGTCAGATAGCGATGCAGCCGTTCGCGCCGCGCATCCGGCTCGGTTTCGATGGTCAGTCGTCCCGGCGCCGCGCGCACATGCTCGACCCGGCTGGCCGCGACCAGATAGCCCGGCTCGTCGCGCGACAGCCGCAGCGTATATTCCGTATCGTCGCCCCAGATGAACATGGGCGCCAGCGGCAGGCCGTGCCGCATCACCGCCGCCCGGCTGACCAGGACCGACACGAACGTCGCCTGCCGCACCGGTATCATTCCCTGCTCCAACCGCTCGCCCCAATCGGGGTAGCCCAAGACATTCCACCGCCGGTCGATCTCGGGCGTATTGGTCAGGTGCCCCTCAGGCGACCGCACGCTGGAACACAGGAAGGCCGAACCGACGCCCTCGTCCGCCAGCCCCGCTTCCGCCGCCAGCAAGGCCTCGAGCGCATCCGGCGCCGCCAGCACGTCGTCGTCCATCACCCAGACTCGGTCGGCCCCGGCCTCGATCGCCGCGCGGATACCGGCGTTGAAGCCGCCCGCCCCACCCGTGTTCACCGGCATCCGCACCACCATCGCCTGCCCCGCCCAGGCGTCGGCCAGCATCTCGGCGGTGCCGTCGTCGCTGGCGTTGTCGACCACCACCACACCGTCGCAATGGCGCGTCTGGGCGATCAGGTGCGCCAGGCATTGCTCCAGCAGCGCGCGCCGGTTCCACGTCACCACCACCGCCCAAACCGACGTGCTCATGCCGCCATCCGGGCGATGGCCAGCGCCAGCGATTTCTCGACCAGACTGAGCGCCCGCCCGACCGCCTGGTCCATGTTGTAGTACTGAAAATCGGCCAGCCGTCCGGCGAACCAGACCTTGCCCGACAGCGTCGCCGCCATCTCGCGATATCGCCCGGCCAACGCTCGCGACGCCTCCGTCAGGATTGGATAATAGGGGTCGTTCACGCCCGCCTCATAAGCCATCGGATATTCGGTCACCGTCGCCGTCGTCGGCCCGCCCTCGCCGGTCAGGTGGCGGAAATCGGTGATGCGCGTGAAGTCGAAGTCGTTGGGATAGTTGACTGTCCCGACCGGCAGGCCGTCCTCGACGTCCACGACCTGATGGTCGAACCGCACGCTACGATAGGGCAAGGCCCCGACCGACCGGCCGAAATAGTCGTCCAGCGCGCCGCAATAGACCATCCGGTCCCACGACTCCGCCCCCACCTGATCCATCGGCGTGTTCAGCGACACTGTGATGTTCGGATGGTCCAGCATCCGCTCAAACAGCGGCCCATAGCCGTCGCGCGGCATGGCCTGATAGCGGTCGTCGAAATAGCGGTCGTCCCGGCTGACCGCGATCGGCACCCGCGCGGTGACCGAGGCGTCCAGCGCCTCGACCGGCAAGCCCCAGTGTTTGGCGGTGTATCCAGCGAACACCTTGTCGAAGACATAGTCGCCCAGTCGCCTCAAATCCGGATCGTCCCCCGCCTGTCGCAGGTCATGGATGCTGGGCCGCGCCCCGAAACCAAACCGCTTGACCAGGGCCTGCGTCATCCGCTCGGCCATCGCGGCGGGAAACAGCGTCTCGATCGAATCCAGATTGAACGGCAGCGGCACCTGTCGACCGTCTACCTGCCCCTGAACCCGATGGGCGTATGGCCGCCATCCCGTGAACTGGCTCAGATAGTCGAAGATACGCGCACTGTTGGTGTGGAACACGTGCGGGCCATAAGGATGGATCAGCCGCCCGCCCGCGTCTCGCCGGTCGTGCGCATTGCCGCCGACGTGGTCGCGCTGATCGATCACGAGCACGCTCTGGTCCAGCCCGCGCGCCAACCGTTCGGCGACCACCGCCCCGGTGAAACCGGCGCCGACGATCAGCCAGTCATATCGCCGGGACATCGCGCCTCCCGCCGGTCTGGAACAGCGCGCCCCAATGCGCCCTCAACCCGATCAAACACGCCACGACCACCGCCGCCTCGCCGATGATCCGCGCGCCCGCCATGCCGGCCGCGCCAAGGCCGGGCGCCAGCACCACCGCCGGCCCCAGGGTTGCGACACACCCCAGCGCCACGATCAGCGCGAACCGTCCATCCATCCGCAGCGGGTTCATCAGATGCAGCCCCAGCACCTGGCTGACGGCCACCAGCGGCAGCACCCAGGCCAGAAGGCGCAGCACCTCGACGGCGCCCTCAAACCCCGGTCCGAACAACAGTCTGATCAGCAGCGGCGCCGTCAGCGTCAGTCCCGCCGCCAGCAGCACGAACGCCCCCGTCGATGCGGCCAGCGTCCACCGCGCCGTGCGAAACGCCGCCGCCTGATCCTGTCCCAGCAGTCCGGCGATCTGGGGCGCAATCAGACCCGCCAGCGGCCGCATCAGCGATCCGGACGCCGCGACCAGCCGGTCCGCCGCCCCGTACAGCGCCGCCTGCGCCGGCCCGGCCAGCGCCGCGACGACCAGAACGCCCGCCCCCGTATAGGCGACGATGACCGCCCGACTGGCGAACAGCGGCCCGCCCTGGCTCAGGACGCGTCGCACGAAGCCCCGCTCCGGGGCCTGAACCGTCTGCCGTCGCAGCAACAGGAGGCCGGTCGCGACCCATCCGGCCCAGACGCCTACTACTTGAACGGCGATCACGCCGCCGACGCTCAGACCGGGCAGCGCCAGAACGACCCCCGTCGCGGCTATAGCGAACCCGACCTCCAGCATCGCCGCCGGACCGGGATCGCGAATGCCCTGAAAGAACCACAGCAGGCTGGCCCCCTGCCCGATCCCCAGCACGACCGCCATCGCCACGACGACGCTCGCCCCTTCCAGAACCGGATTGAAGGCCGCCAGACCGACGCCGACCGCAGCGGCGGGCATGATCAGCACGCCGCGCATCGCCAGGGCCTGACCGACCAGGACGCCGCGCCGTTCGACGGCTCCGGCGATGTCGCGCGGCCCCGACAGCGACTGCCCGTAATCGACCACCACCGACACCACCAAGGCCAGGGCGATGGCCGAGGCGAACACCCCGAACCCGTCCAGCCCCAGTCGTCGCGTCAGAACGGGATAGAGCAGCAACGGCGAGACATAGCGGGCGACATGCGCGCCATAGACCCAGCCCGCATCGGCCGCGCCGCGCGACGACATCAATCGGTGCCTGCCATCCCCCAATTGCCGCCCCCGCGATCAACCCTGGCGCGAGTTTTAGACACGCGCAGTCGCAATCGCAAGCGCGGGCTCAGCCGGGCTGCTCAGCCGAAACGGCCCTCGGCCCAACGCGCGGCGAAATAGCCGCCGGTCGCCGACAGCATCGTCAGGGTCGTGCCCCAGATCAGGTCGATGATCGTCAGCTTGGTCTGCCACACTGCCAGGGTCGCCTGATTGGTCAGGTCGTAGGTGGCGTAGGCGACGAAGCCCAGCACCGCCCCGTTGATCGCCGCCCGCGTCCAGTTCCCCTCCTTCAGGGCCGGCGCGATGGCCAGGAACACCGTCCCGGCGATGGAGATCAGATAGAAGGCCACCGCCGCCTTCATGTCCGGCTTGTCGGCCATGATCGGCCCGATGACGGGCTTGTACAGACGGTTCGTCATGGTGGTCAGCCAGACGAAATCGATGGCTGCAAAGGTCAGGCCGGCCCCGAGATAGGCCGCGACATATTTGATCATCCTCGTCTCCCTTAAGCCGGCTTCAGTCTATAGTGGCTGACCGCCCAGGTGCGGCCCTCGTCGTTTCCGAACAGACCGGCCGTCGCCAGATAGAACCGCCGCCAGCGACGGGTCCAAAGTTTGGCGTCGTCGCCATAGGTCTCCCGCATCAACACCGCGATCCGCGGGGCGTTCCGGTCCATGTTCGCCAGCCAATCGTTGGCGGTGTTCGCATAGTGACCGCCGTTCCAGGTCCATTCCTGCTCGACCGCGAACAGGTCCGGAAACTGCCGGATCAGTCCGTGGCTGGGCATGACCCCGCCGGTGAAGAAGTGTTGGGCGATGAAGTCGCCGCTGTCGGTATGGTCGAACCGATAGGGCGCGTCGCGGTGCGTGAAGACGTGGATGAACATCCGCCCGTCCGGCGTCAGCCAGTTTCTCGCCTTGGTCAGCAGGGCGCGCCAATTGGCCATATGCTCGAACATCTCAACCGAGACGATGCGGTCGAAGCGCTGCTCGGTGTCGAAGGCGTTCATGTCCTGGGTAATGACCGTCAGATTGGTCAGCCCCCGCGCCGCCGCCTGCGCTTCGATATGGCCGCGTTGGCCATGGCTGTTCGACACCGCCGTAATCTTCGACTTCGGATAGGTCTCGGCCATCCACAGCGACAGCGAGCCCCAGCCGCAGCCCATCTCCAGAATCGTCTGACCGTCCTTCAGATCGGCATGGGCGCAGGTCTCGGCCAGCGCCGCTTCTTCCGCCTGATCCAGCGTCTCGCGGCCCGTGGGATAGAGGCAGCAGGAGTATTTCAGCCGCTTGCCCAGGCACAGCTGGAAAAACTCGGGCGGCAGTTCGTAATGCTGCTGGTTCGCCGCATCCGTATGTTCGGCGATGGCGCGCTGGGCCATTTCGCGCGCAAAGGCCGCCTCGTCATGCGGGCCGTCGCGATCCAGACGCTTTCTGGCCTCCGTCACCAGGCTGTCGATCGCCGGACGCGTCACGAAGTCCGGGAACGGCGCGTCCTGAAGCTGGCGAATGGCGACATTGGTCAGGTTCATCGGCGTCCTCGATCGTCGGATCTTGCTGCAGGCTTGACGGCAATACGACGCCTCGACCCCGATGGATGCCTTCGCCCTCTTGAACGCAACCCCAAGGATGCCGACATCCGCTGCCCACGCCGACCGAATCCGAAGATAGTGCACCAATTGCACCCTCTTTTTCGAACCGGGCTCGCCGTCGTTTCAGACGAATTAGACGAATTAGACTCTGTTTTTCGCCTTCACCGTCTGAAATCGCCGCGTCGGATCGACGCCGCGTCTTGCCCCCCGCCCGCCCCCGCGTTAGGCGTGGTCAAAAGCCGATATTCATCAGGCAGTGAAAAAAGGGAGAGCGATGGGAAAGATCTACGCTGACGTCACGTCCGCGCTGGAGGGCCTGACCTTCGACGGCATGACCGTCATGTCCGGCGGCTTCGGCCTGTGCGGCATTCCCGAGAACCTGATCGCCGCCCTGCGCGACAGCGGCGTCAAGGGCTTGACGGTCATCTCCAACAACGCCGGGGTCGACGGCTTCGGCCTGGGCCAACTGCTGGGCACCCGCCAGATCGCGAAGATGATCTCGTCCTACGTCGGTGAGAACAAGGAGTTCGAGCGCCAGTATCTCGCCGGCGAGCTGGAGCTTGAGTTCAACCCGCAAGGGACCTTGGCCGAGCGCATTCGCGCCGGCGGCGCGGGCATCCCCGCCTTCTTCACCGCCACCGGCGTCGGCACCCTGGTCGCCGAGGGCAAGGAAGTCCGCAACTTCAACGGCCGCGACTACGTCATGGAGACCGGCCTGGTCGCCGACCTGTCCATCGTCAAGGCCTGGAAGGCCGACGAGCGCGGCAACCTGGTGTTCCGCAAGACCGCCCGCAACTTCAACCCGATGATGGCCACGGCCGGCAAGGTCACGGTCGTCGAGGTCGAAGAGATCGTCCCGGTCGGCGCGCTGGATCCCGACCACATCCACACGCCGGGCGTCTATGTCGACCGCCTGGTCCAGACCGTGTCCGAAAAGCGCATCGAACAGCGCACCGTCCGTCAACGTGCCGCCGGCGCCGCCGCCGGATCGGAGGTCTGATCATGCCCCGCACCCGCGAACAACTCGCCGAACGCGCCGCCCAGGAACTGCAGGACGGCTTCTATGTGAACCTGGGCATCGGCATCCCGACCCTGGTCGCCAACTACATCCCGGCGGGCATGACCGTGACCCTTCAGTCCGAAAACGGCATGCTGGGCATGGGGCCCTTCCCCTATGACGGCGACGAGGACCCCGACCTGATCAACGCCGGCAAGCAGACGATCACCGAGATCCCGGAGTCGTCCTACTTCTCCAGCGCCGACAGTTTCGCCATGATCCGCGGCGGCCATATCAACCTGTCGATCTTGGGTGCGATGGAAGTGGCCCAGAACGGCGACATCGCCAACTGGATGATCCCCGGCAAGCTGGTGAAGGGCATGGGCGGCGCCATGGACTTGGTTGCGGGCGTCAAACGCGTGGTCGTCGTCATGGAACACGCCAACAAGCACGGCCAGTCCAAGGTCTTGAAGGAATGTAGTCTGCCCCTGACCGGCACGGGCGTCGTCAGCCGCATCATCACCGACCTGGCCACCTTCGACGTCAAGCCGGACGGCGCGGGCCTCGAGCTGATCGAACTGGCCGACGGCGTCACCCTCGACGAAGTCGCCGCCAAGACCGAGGCGGCCTATTCTGTTTCGGACAAGCTCAAGACGGCCTGACTGTTGGCGGCGATGACGACGTGCTCGATGATTGCTCGACGTGAGGAGGGCACGTCGGCACGGCGTCTTCCGAAGTCTGCAATCCGCCGACTACGATCTGGATGACGGGCTCGTTCCAACGTTCGTAGCTGACCATCCCCGCGGGCACGGTGCAGACTGAGGTTTCGGCAGGCCCCCGTGCCTGCCCGCCCACATATCTGACGATGAAGCCGGAATACTTCAGGCCCTCGCCCTGACTATTCTCGACCTTCAGCACCGAACCCACATCCCGGCGCGCGTGCAGTCCAAACCTTATCGTTCCTGGCGCCGCCTCATTCAGCGGACCGCGTGAACCCTCGGCAGGCGGCAGGACATCGCCAATATCAATGCGGTCGACCTTGATCAGGTCGTAGGTTCCATTCGCGTTGCGACGCAGCGTCGCCCGCTCACCTATGGCGACATTGAGCGTGCCTTGCACGAAGCCGGACCGCCGACCTTCGAACTGTTGAGGTGTGGCGGGATATGCCGGCTGGGCGTCCTGTATGAGGAACCCTGCCATCAAGGCGGCCAGTAGCATGATGATCTCCAGTTGCAAGCCAGGTAGCCTGCATCGCCTCAGATCCGTCAAGTGGCAATGATTGAGAAGATCGCGCTAATGGCCGAAGGTCGATTGGGCAGCGCCGATGAGCCTAAGCGTCTAACCGGCGATAGGCGGCGCCCACAAAAGCCATCGTCAGCGGAGCCTGCAAGCCTGTCAGCACGACGGCGAAGACGATCCAGCCCGCCGTGCCAGATATAAGGCCCGCGCCCCACAGCAACACCAGCGCGATCTTCGGCGCCGCCGTAACGACAAGCCCGACCAGCAGGGGCCAGAAGCCGCCGCGCGCGATGCTCATGCTCTGCAACGACACCATCTGCCCGCGCCCGATCGTCGCCGGCGCGAACAGACACAGGCGCACGGCGAAGGCGATGACGGCGAACAGGGCGAAGGCCGTGACGACCGCCAGCAGGATCAGCTTCCACGCCGGCCCCACCGCGCTCCACTGGCGCATCTCGATGGCCTGTGCGTTCAACTCGGCCATGCCGAACACGGCCAACAGGACCAGGGCCACGACCGAAAGGATCATGGCGAGAAAGATGGCGCACAGCAGACCCGCGCCCAGCAGACGGACCTCTGGCCTTCCGAACTGCAACCCAACCGGCCCCAGGCCCAGGCGTCGCGCCTCGACCAGATCGTCCGTGATCGCAATCCGCGCCAGAGCGCCCGCCAGCACCAGGGTCGAGGCCAGGGCGCACGCCGCCCAGATCAGGCCCGCTGCGCCCGCCGCCAGCGGCTTGAGGCTCCAGACCACGGCCGCCAGTACGATCGCGCCGCAAGCCCCGCGCCACAGGCGAGGCAAGGCGCGAACCGCCGCCGACAGCGTCTCGCCCAGTCGCAAAATCCGATGCTCGCTCAATCCACACCCCCGATGACCGGCGGCGGATATAGCAGGGGGCCATGACACCGCGCCACCCGCCCGCTAGAAGGCCGCGATGAGCGCTTCCCCCTCTCCTTCCCCCATCCACGTCATCGGCGGCGGCCTGGCCGGCTCCGAGGCCGCCTGGCAGATCGCCCAGGCCGGCGTGCCCGTCGTCCTGCACGAGATGCGCGGCGTGCCTGGCGTCAAGACTGACGCCCACCACACCGATGGCCTGGCCGAGCTGGTCTGCTCCAACTCCTTCCGCTCGGACGACTGGCAGTTCAATGCGGTCGGCCTGCTGCACGCCGAGATGCGGGCGCTGGATTCGATCATCATGGCCTGCGGCGACATCAACCAGGTGCCGGCCGGCGGCGCCCTGGCTGTGGACCGCGACGCCTTCTCCCAAGCGGTGACCGCAAAACTGACCGCCCACCCCTTGGTCACCATCGTGCGCGAAGAGATCGCCGGCCTGCCGCCGCAGGAGTGGGACAATGTCATCGTCGCCACCGGCCCCCTGACCTCCCCCGCCCTGGCCGACGCGATCCTGAAGGCGACGGGCGAAGAGTCCTTGAGCTTCTTCGACGCCATCGCCCCCATCGTTCACGCCGACTCGATCGACTTCGACATCGCCTGGCGTCAGTCGCGCTATGACAAGGAGGGTCCGGGCGGCGACGCCGCCGCCTACGTCAACTGCCCGATGGACAAGGCGCAGTACGAGGCCTTCATCGACGCCCTGCTGAGCGGCCCGAAGGCTGAGTTCAAGGACTGGGAGCACGTCCCCTATTTCGACGGCTGCCTGCCCATCGAGGTCATGGCCGAGCGCGGTCGCGAGACCCTGCGTCACGGCCCGATGAAGCCGGTCGGCCTGACCAATCCGCGCGACCCGCTGGTCAAGGCCTACGCCATCGTCCAGCTGCGCCAGGACAACGCGTTGGGCACCCTGTTCAACATGGTCGGCTTCCAGACCAAGCTGAAGCACGGGGCGCAGGCCGAGGTCTTCCGCATGATCCCCGGCCTGCAGAACGCTCAGTTCGCGCGTCTGGGCGGTCTTCACCGCAACACCTATCTGAACAGTCCCCAACTGCTGGACAAGCAGCTGCGGCTGAAGGCCATGCCACGCCTGCGCTTCGCCGGACAGGTGACGGGGGTGGAAGGCTATGTCGAGAGCGCCGCCATGGGCCTGCTGACCGGCCGCCTCGCCGCCGCGCAAGCGCTGGGTCGCGACCTGGCCCCGCCGCCGCCCGAGACCGCCATGGGCGCCCTGGTCGAGCACATCACCGGGGGGCATCTGGCCGGTTCGAAGTTCCAGCCGATGAACATCAACTATGGCCTGCTGCCGCCGCTGGAAGCGCCCAAGGTCGACGAGGCCGGCGTCAAGATCCCGCTCAAGGAACGCGGCCGGGCCAAAAAACGCCTGATGAGCATCCGGGCGATGGAAAGCCTGAAGGCCTGGCGCGACGCGGGCTGATTTCTGAAGGCCGGGCCGCTCAGTCCAGCTTGGACAGGCCTGGCCGGAACCCCAGTGTCATCACGCCCAGCAGGATGACGCCCACGCCCATCAGCACCCAGGCCTGGGTAAGGTCGGCCATGTGGTCGCGCAGCAGGCCGGCGCCTAACGGCGACAGGCTGGCGATGATGTAACCGCCGCCCTGGACGAAGGCGAGCAGATCCCCGGAGCGCGCGGGATCGTCGATCTGGTCCATGGACAGTATCAGGCTGAGCGGGAAGATTGCGCCGATGCCGAGGCCCAGGACGATCACGATCGGCACGGCCATGCTGAGGGGCGCGACCACGAGTCCGGCCAGACCCGCCAAGGCCAGAATCAAGGCCGTCAGGATCGGTCCGCGCCGATCCGGGAAGCGCCCGATGGTCAGCGACACCAGCAGGCCGGCCGTCACCTCCGCAGCCGTCATGCCGCTGAGCAGATAGCCGGCCGTGGCCCTCGGCTCGCCCAGGTCGATGTAGAAGGGCGGCAGCCAGGCCAGCATCAATGTATAGGCCGAGGTCCCCAGGCCCATGATCAGGATCAGCCGCCACGCCCGCCCCTGACGCCAGAAGGGCAGCTCCGGGTCCGTCGCCTCGACCACTGCGGCGCGGTTCGGCTCTTCGGCTGCGGGGTCGCGTGACGCCGCCAGCCAGACCAATGCTGCGACAAAGGCCGGCGCGCTCCACAGCGCCAGCGTCCCGGCCCAGCCGATCGTCTCGGCCAGACCGGCCGCCGTGGCCGCCGCGACGGCGGCGCCGCACATGATGCCGGTGGTGTAGAGCGCCATGACCGTGCCGAACTGCAACGGAAATGCCCGTTTGATGACGACCGGCGCCAAGGCCTGGATCAAGCGACGCCGACGCCGACGACCACGGCGCTGGCGATCAGGCCGGTCGCGCCGGTGAGCACCACCCGCACCAGGCAGGCCCCGCCGATCAGAAGCGCGCCCAGCAAGATCCCGCGCCGCTCGCCCAACCGCCGACGCAGCGGGCGGATCGACAGGGCGCCCAGACCGATCATCAGCACGGGCAAGGTGGTCAGCAGGCTGGCGGCGGTCGAACCCATGCCCGTCGCGCGCTCGATCAGATCCAGCAGCGGCCCCACCGCCGCCATCGCCGGCCGCAGATTCAGCGCCAGGGCGACGATGGCCGCCAGCAACAGCAGCGAAGCGCCGCGCGCGGGCGTGGCGTCAGATCGTGCGGTCATGGTGGGGACTCCGACTGAAAATCGCGCTAGTCTCTCGACCTCAAGTATCTCGATGTCAAGATAACCATGCCCGATAGAGCTTCTCGCGCCGCCGCCCAATGGGCCGTGCAACGCCCCGACCTGGACATGCTGCCGATGGAGGTGCTGGGACGCCTGAACGAGGCATCGCAACTGGTGATCCGCGAGCGCCAGACGCCGCTGTTTGCGCGCTATGGTTTGCAGCACGGCGAGTTCGATGTGCTGGCGACGCTGCGCCGATCGGGCGAACGCGAGGGCCTGACGCCGACGGCGCTATTCGAGGCAGCGATGATGTCGTCTGGCGGCATGACCGCGCGGATCGACCGGCTGGAAAAGGCGGGCTGGGTCGAGCGGCGCCCGCATCCAAGCGACCGACGGGCGACCCTGGTCCGTCTCACGGACAAGGGTTTCGACCTGATCGAGACGATCATGCCCAGCCACCAGGAGACGGCCAAAGAGGCCTTGAGCGGCCTGTCGAGAGAGCATCAAAAAACGCTGAATGCCCTGCTGACCCGCTTGATCGCCGGCCTGAACGGCTAGGTCAGATCCGGCCGCGCAGCACGGCCCAGAGCAGTCGCAGCCGCTTCAGCGGCTCCGGCTGGTCCGGATCGGTAAGGGTCGCGTGAGCCACGGCTGCGAATCCTTCGGGCGGAAGGCGTTTCAGCGCCCCATTGGCGGCGGATTTCAGGGACGCCGCCTCTTGGCGCCGGCCGGTCTGCGTCAGCCCCCAGACGCGGGCCGCATCGGCCACGGCGGCGTCATGCCCCTGCCCTGCCAGCACAAGCGTCGCGACCTGCATTGGGCCGACGTAGAAGGCGTCGAGATCGTGCGGTTCTTCGCGCACGCGGCCGATGTGGGCGTCGATCAGGGCGTCGAACGGCGCACGGTCCAGGCCGTGACGCGCGACGAGATCGGTTAGGGCCTCCAGCACCGGATGGCCCTTGCGCGGCACGCCGGCGAAGACGCCGTCCATCTGTTCCGCCCACCAGGTGTAGCGCATCTCGGCCAGCAGCGGCTGGGTCACGCGCGTGGGGATGGTCATCAGCTCGGCTTCGAAGGCGTAGAGCGTGATGAGATCGACGCGGGCGCGGTCATCCGCGACCAGGCGGCTGGACAGCCAGCGGTCGAGGTCGGCGGTGCGGACCTGTTGGTCGAGCGTATCCGCAGTCTCGGTCAAGCGGCGCGCGACACCGCGAAATCGGCCAGATCTTCCAGCGCGGCGCGCCAGTCGCTGGACGGCAGGACCGACAGGGCGGCCTTGGCCTGATCGGCATAGTCGCCGGCTAGATCCAGGGTCGCGCCGATGGCGCCCGAGCCGATGATGAGTTCGCGCGCGCGGGTGAAGTCTTCGGGTGTCCGCTCGCCCTTGGTCACGGTGCGCTCCCAGAAGGCTTCCTCGCGGCCGCGCGTGCGAGCGACCGCCAGAAGCAGCGGCAGGGTCGCCTTGCCCTCGTTGAAATCGTCGCCGGCGTTCTTGCCCAGCGCCTCCGCCGTCGCGCCGTAGTCCAGGGCGTCGTCGGCCAGCTGGAAGGCGATGCCCAACGCCATACCGTAATCGCGCAAAGCTTTGATCGCGGCCGGATCGGCGCCGGCGCCCACCGCGCCCGCCTCGGCGGCGGCGGCGAACAGTTCGGCGGTCTTGGCCGAGATGATCTGCAGATAGGTGGCCTGATCCAGATTGAGGTCGTGAGCGCGCGTCAGCTGCAGCACCTCGCCCTCGGAGATGACCCGCGAAGCCTCGGCCAGAATGCCCAGGGCGCGCATCGAATCCGTCTCGACCATCAGTTCGAAGGCGCGGGCGAACAGGAAGTCGCCGACCAGGACGCTGGTGGGCGCGCCCCAGATCAGATGGGCCGCGACCTTGCCGCGACGCAGCTCGGACGCATCGATGATGTCGTCATGCAACAGGGTAGCGGTGTGGATGAACTCGACGGCAGCGGCCAGTTTGCGCGGCGCGACGATGTCGTCCGTCGCGCCCACGGCGCGCGCAGCAGCGACGGTCATCAGGGGGCGCAGACGCTTTCCGCCCGCCGACACCAGATGCTCGGCCAGTTTCGGAATGATCGGTACATCCGACTGCATCCGATCCAGGATCAGGGCGTCCACGGCCGCCATATCGACCTCAGCCAGCCGGACAAGGGCGTTGACGTCCCCCTTCGGGCGGTGAGCGGCGGCGATGGCGACGTCCAAACGAATACTCTTTCACTGGCGCGGCGGGCCGCGGGAATGGCTTTTTGCGGCCGGGCCGGCTTGCCCCCGCGAGTTGCGGCGCACAATGATGTTCGACCCCTTGGGGGTCAAGGAGATTGAGGCTTGGAGCCGGTCGAAACCCTGCCGACGACAATCGTCGAGAACGGCCTGTTGAACGGCCGGGTGCGCTTGCGTCAACCCGCGCGCGGCTATCGCGCCGGGATGGATGCAGCTTTGCTGGCGGCGGCGGTCCCGGCCGAGGCGGGCCAGAGCGTGATCGAGGCAGGCTGCGGGGCGGGCGCGGTCCTGATGCAGATCGCGGCGCGACGGCCCGGCGTGATCCTGACGGGATTGGAGCGCGATCCGGCGATGGCGGCGCTGGCTATCGAGAATGCGGCGCTGAACGACGTGGCTGCGACCACCGTGATTCGTCGGGGCGACGTGGCGGCAGGATTTCGGGCCCACGGCGTGGAGCCGGCCGACTGGGCCATATCCAATCCGCCCTTCTTCGATGACGCCACGGCGTTGCGCGCCCCGGCCGAGGGCAAGCGGGGCGCCTGGATGGCCGACGACGGGCTGAAGGCGTGGACCGATTTCCTGTTGAAGGCGGTGAAGGAAGGCGGACGCATCGTGGTCGTTCACCGCGCCGACCGACTGGCCGATCTGCTGGCTCTGTTGGGCGAAAAGGCGGGGTCGTTCGCCGTGCGGCCCATCCATCCCTTCGCGGACGAGCCGGCCAAGCGGGTGCTGGTGCACGCCATCAAGACCGGGCGCGCGCCGCTGCGTCTGCTGCCGCCGCTGATCTTGCACGACCGCGAGGGCGGCGAGCACACCCCCCAGGCCGAGGCGATCCTGCGCGGCGAGGCGTCGCTGGGATGGTGATCGGGTGGTCAATCGCGACCGGAACGCCTAAATGCCGCCTCCTGACGAAATCGAGCCCGCCCCGTGTCACCCGACGACCTTCCGCATGATCTTCAAGACGGCCTGATCGCCGTCGGCGAGGCCGCGCGCGACCTGCGCGAGCCGTGGTGGATCTTCGGCGGAGCGGCGATGGCGCTCTATGGCCTGACCGACATCCATGTGCCCGACATCGACGTGCTGTGCGCGCCGCGCGATGCGCGCAGCCTGTTGGGCGCGCTGGGCGGCGTGGTGATACCCGATCCAGGCGAAGGTCTGTTCCGCTCCGCCGTTTTCGGGCGCGCGCCGGATCAGCCGATCCTGGTCGAGATCATGGCCGATCTGGAGACACGCGACGGCGGCGACTGGACCCCGGTCGCCTTCAGCTCGCGCCGCCGCGTTTTCGTTGAGGACACGCCCCTGTTCGTTCCGGATATCCGGGACCACATCGCCCTGTACCGCCTGTTCGGCCGCCCCAAGGATCTGGCGCGCGTCGAACAGCTTGAACGACTGATCGCCTAAATGCCTTTCCCCTTCCAGATTTCCGCCACCGAGGGCCGCGCCCGCACCGGGGTGCTGAAGACCGCGCGCGGCGATATCCGCACCCCCGCCTTCATGCCGGTCGGCACCGCCGCCACGGTCAAGGCGATGACGGTGGATCAGGTCAAGGCGACCGGCGCCGACATCCTGCTGGGCAACACCTATCACCTGATGCTGCGCCCCGGCCCCGAGCGGATGGAGCGTCTGGGAGGGCTTCACACGTTCATGGGCTGGGACAAGCCCATTCTGACCGACAGCGGCGGGTTCCAGGTCATGTCCCTGGCCGGCATCTCCAAGGTCAAGGAGGAGGCCGTAACCTTCTCCAGCCACATCGATGGCTCCAAACATGTTCTGACGCCTGAGCGGTCGATCGAAATCCAGGCCGACCGGATCGGCGCCGACATCTCGATGCAGCTGGACCAGTGCGTCGCCTATCCGGCCGAGAAGGATGCGGCCAAAAAGGCGATGGAGCTGTCGATCCGCTGGGGCGCGCGGTCCAAGGCCCGGTTCGGCCAGCGTGAAAACCAGGCCCTGTTCGGCATCCAGCAAGGATCCACCTTCGAGGACTTGCGCCGCCAGTCATCGGAGCAGTTGCAAGAAATCGGTTTCGACGGCTACGCCATCGGCGGTCTGGCGGTCGGCGAAGGCCACCAGGCCATGTGCGAGGTGCTGGACTATGCGCCCGAAATGCTGCCGTTCGATCGTCCGCGCTATCTGATGGGCGTGGGCAAGCCGGTCGACTTGGTCGAGGCGGTGTATCGCGGCGTGGACATGTTTGACTGCGTCCTGCCGACCCGCGCCGGCCGTCACGGCCAGGCCTGGACCTGGGACGGGCCGCTGAACCTGAAGAACGCCCGCTTCGCCGAGGATCAGGACCCGCTGGACCCGACCATCGACGGCCCGTCGTCGCAGTATTCGAAGGCCTATTTGCACCACCTGATCCGCGCCGACGAAATCCTCGGGAAGGTGCTGCTGAGCTGGCACAACATCGCCTTTTATCAGGCGCTGACGGCGGCCATGCGCGCGGCGATTTCCGAGGGTCGGTTCGAGCAGTTCAGGCGCGACTTCCACGCGCGCCACATGTCGAACGGCTGACGCCTAAGGGTGCGGTCTGAACCAGCTGGGCGCCGCCGGCGGCGCGCAGTTCCGCTGCATGCCCATGCCCTTCAGGAAGGCGCGGCGCATTCGGCCCGACTGAATGGCCGACTGAACGTGCTTTGAATGCTGTTCGGCGCCGCTCAATCGACGAATCCAGTTTCGGCCGGGAATAAAGTCGGTCGTCGTGTCGCGAATGGCGTTCAGCGCCGCCTTGGCCGCCGCATCCGCCGCCCGCTCACTGAGATAGGAGCCATCCTGACGCGGCGGTTCGTCCGTATCGGGTCCCAGCGCTTCGTCGAGCCTTGCGACCTCTGCGCCGATGGTCGTGCATTGATTCAGATTGCGCAGGTCGTAGGGATTGGCTTCGGCTTGCAGCAGCACCGTCGGGATTATCTGACGACGCAGGTTGAAGTCTTCCAGCGGCGCCGTCGCCGCCGCCGCGAAGCCCGCCCCGACCTGTTCGGCGCCGCCCATCGCCGACCGACCGGCATTGCAACCGGAAAGCGCAACAAGACTGACTGCGAGAAGAAGGCGTTTCATGTGGTGGCTTAGATCACGCCTGGGCTGGCGATTAAAGCGTAGCGGCGGAAGCGGTCGGTAACGAAGAATTCTCTGATTTTAGGTCACTTTGACCGGTCGTTGGAGTTCGGTCGTGCCTTACATCGCCAAGAGCCTGGAAGCCCTGGACGCCCCTGCTGGTCCGTTCCAACGTCTTACGGAACTGGCCTGCACGGTTTTCGATGCGCCCGCCGCCGTCGTCACCCTGGTCAGCGGCGACAACGCCGTCCTGTGGTGCAGCGATCGTGAACTTGTTCGAAGCCTGCCGCGCGAACGCACCCTCGGCGACCGTCTGCTGCGCCGGGGCAAGGGCGCCGTCCTCGTGGTCGAAGACGGTCTGGCGGACCCCGCAGCGCGCAATCATTTCCTGGTTGCGCCCCCCTATAATCTGCGTTTCTACGCCGGCGTGACGATCTGCGGCCCGGACGGTCAGCCGCTGGGCGCGTTCGGCGTCATGGATCGCAAACCCCGCCCTCACCCCTCCGACGCTCAGATCGCGACGCTGCGAACCCTGGGCGCCATGGCCGAAGACATCATCGCGTCGCTGGAAGTCGGTCGCGTCAGCGATGAGCGCCACGGCACGCTGGAGCTGATCGAAAACATGGCCGGCGTAGGTCATTGGCGGTTGGAACTGGCCAGCGGCAAGGTCCACTGGTCCGACGAGGTGTTCCGCATCCACGGTCTGGATCGCAAAACCTTCGATCCCCAGGTTGACTCGGCCATCGACCGTTATCACCCCGACGATAGGCCCGGATTGTTGGCGGCGATCGCACACTCGGCCGAAACCGGCGATGGCTACAAAATGCGGCTTCGGCTGATTCGCGCCGATGGCGAGGAGCGTGCGGTTCTGACCCAGGCGCGCGCCGAACGTGACGACGCCGGGGTCGTGAAGGTCCTTTACGGCGTGTTTCAGGACATCACAGACCAGCAGGCCCAGATCGCCCGCGCTCAGCGTGACGAGGCGCGCTATCGGCTATTGGCCGAAAACGTGGGCGATGTGATCACCCGCGTTCGCCCGGACGGCACCAGCAAATACATCTCTCCGGCGATCGAAAGCCTGCTCGGCTGGACCACCGAAGAGATGAACGGCCGGCCCATGGACTATGTCCATCCCGATGATCGAGAAATGGTGACCCGGGCCGTGCTGGGAACCATCCACACCAAAGAGCCGTGCCGGCTGGAGCACCGCGCCCTTCATCGAGACGGTTCGATCGTCTGGGTCGAATGCACCTTCCGCGCCCTCGCTGCCGAAACGGGCAAGCCGTCGGAGGTGGTGGTGGTCATCCGTGATATGACGGATCGCAAGATCCTGGCCGACGAACTGGTCACCGCGCGCGACCGGGCGGAGGCGGCGGCGGCCGCCAAGAGCGAGTTCCTGGCGAACATGAGCCACGAACTGCGCACGCCTCTGACCAGCGTCATCGGCTTTTCCAACCTGCTGAAGGCCAGCGAGGCCTTGCCCGAGGCCGAGAAGGGCTATGTCGCGCGCATCGCCACGGCTAGCGAGGCCCTGCTGTCGGTCATCAACGACGTGCTGGACTATTCCAAGCTCGAAGCTGGCATGATCGAGCTGGAACCCCAGCGGTTCGATCCAGCCGCCCTGGCGCACGAGACAGTCCAGATGATGGAGGCCCAGTGTCTGGCCAAAGGTCTGGCGCTGCACGTCAACTTGTCGCCGGACATGCCGGATCGCCTGATGGGCGACCAGGCCCGTCTTCGACAGATCCTGCTCAACCTGCTGGGCAATGCGGTGAAGTTCACCAGCCAGGGCTCGGTCAGCCTGTCGGTCGGCGGGGCCTTGGAGGCGAACGGCGCATGGCGTCTGACGGCCGAGGTGACCGATACCGGCATCGGCATGAGCCCTCAGACCCAAGCCCATCTGTTCGAACGCTTCTCGCAGGCGGATCGGTCGACGACCCGGCTCTACGGGGGCACCGGCCTGGGGCTGGCGATCTCGCGGCGGCTGGCGCGGGCGATGGACGGCGATATCGTCGTCACGAGCCAGCCCGGCCTGGGATCGACGTTCAAGGTGACCGTCCCGCTGCACATCGCCGAGGGCGGATCGGAGGCCGAGGGACCGCGCCTCAGCGTGATGCCCGAGGGCCGCGTGTTGATCGCCGACGACGCACCGGCCAACCGCGAACTGATCAGCGTCATCCTTGTCGGCATGGGACTGGAGGTCGCTACCGCCAGCGATGGGGCCGAAGCGGTGCATGCGGTGCAGTCCGAAGTCTACGACCTCGTCCTGATGGATATGCAGATGCCGGTCATGGACGGCCTGACGGCCACGCGTGAGATTCGCCGTATCGAGCAGGGCGGCGGACGCCGACTGCCGATCATCGCCCTGTCCGCCAATGTTCAGCCGGACCAGATCCAGCTGTGTCGCGACGCCGGCATGGACGACCACCTGGCCAAGCCGCTGCAACTGCCGGCCCTGGTCGCCACCCTGTCGAAGTATCTCGACAAGTCGAACGCTCCGATCGCGGCAGATGCGACTGCGCCGGGTCGCTTTGCGACCCACTAACCCAAGTCCCAGACAGCAAAAAGCCCGCCGAAGCGGGCTTTAAATGGTACGTCCTCTCGGGCTCGAACCGAGGACCCTCTGATTAAAAGTCAGATGCTCTAACCAACTGAGCTAAGGACGCACCGCGCGACGTCCGGGCTGGCCCGAACCGTCGAAGGGCGCCTTCTGTTGTAATCCGGCCTTCCGGTCAAGACCCGGTCTGCTACTCATTGGGCATGAAACCGTTAAATGGCGTCCGCATCATCGAATTCGACGGCTTGGGTCCGGTCACCTTCGCCGGAATGATGCTGGCGGACCTGGGGGCGGAGGTGGTGCGGCTGACGCGCGACGCCTCGGCCGGACCGGCGGTTTTCGACGAGGTCGGAGGCGAGGTGCTGCATCGGGGACGAGCGGCCGTTCCGGTCGATCTGAAATCACCGGCCGATCGCGAGCGCATCCTGCAGCTGATCGATGGGGCCGACGCGGTGATTGAAGGTTTTCGACCCGGCGTCATGGAGCGGCTGGGCTATGGTCCCGACGCCCTCCAGGCGCGAAAGCCCGCGCTGGTGTTTGGACGCGTGACGGGGTGGGGCCAGACGGGGCCGCTAGCGAATGTAGTCGGGCATGATCTGAACTACATCGGCCTGTCCGGAGTGTTGCATGCCATGGGCGAGGCGGATCATCCGCCCTCCCCGCCGTTGAACCTGGTCGGAGATTACGGCGGCGGGGCCATGCTGCTGGTGGTCGGAGTGCTGGCCGCGCTGGTGGAGGCTAGGTCAACGGGCAAGGGACGCGTGGTGGACGCCGCCATGACGGACGGGGCGGCTCTGCTGGGCGGTCTGTTCCAGGCCTTGCGGGGTCGGGGGCTGTGGAGCGACCGGCGCGGAGCCAACCTGCTGGACGGGGGCGCGCCCTTCTATCGCTGCTACGCCTGTCGCGACGGCGGGTTCGTGGCGGTGGCGGCGCTGGAGCCGCGTTTCTACGCTGCGCTGCTGGCCGGCCTGGAGATCGATCCGGCTGACGCGGTTCAATACGACATCGCCGCCTGGCCGGCCCTGCAAGCGCGGTTTGCGGCCTTATTCGCAAGCAGAGACCGCGATGACTGGAGCGCCCATTTCGCCGGGACGGAAGCCTGCGTCACGCCCGTGCTGAGCCTGGCCGAGGCGCCGGATCATCCGCACAATCAGGCGCGTGGAACATACCACAGCGGCCTGCCGCAACCCGCGCCCCGTTTCGACGGCGTAGTTGCTGCGCCCTCCCCCAAGTCCGAACTGACCTTGGATCAAATGGTCACAAAATGGTCCGATCACGCAGGATGACCGACGCAGATTTCGGCGCTAAGGGAACAGCTTAGCGCGACAGGCGTTTGGTCGGCGGAGACCGGGGACTTTCATGACACGCTCGATTTTTGTCTTGGCCGCCGCCGCTAGCGTGCTCGCGTTGTCGGCCTGCGACGACCGTCCTTCGCGCTCGGACGACGACTATCGAGAGATGTCGGTCGAGCCGGCGCCTCCGCCGGTCAAGGAAGACACTCCCCCGCCTGCGCCAGAGGTTCAGGACCCGACGCCCACGCCCCCGCCGTCGACGACGCTTCCGCCTGAGGAACGCACGTCTGAACAGTCGGTCCAGCCCGAGAGCGAGACGCTGTTCTACTGACGAACAGGTTTGCCGGGGGGCGTCCTTTTGACGAAAGATTGAGTTTGACGTTCAGGCCTACCCTGCTGGTCGCCCTCGCGGCGTTTTCGGCCTGCGCCCATGCAGCGGCGGCGGAACCCCGCGCGCAGATCCGGGGCGACATGGACGGCGATCTGCGGCGGGCGCTGGAGCGGGCCGTGGGCGAGGTGGACGGCGCGCCGGCCAGCCGCTTCGAGGCGCGTCGTCGCGCCGAGAGCGCCGTGACCTCGGCGACCGCCCTGCTGCGGTCCGAAGGCTACTATCAACCGGTCGTCGAAGACATCGTCGAGGGCGAGGAGACGCCGATCGCGGTGGTTTCGGTCGAACCGGGGCGCCGTTTCCTGCTGACCGTCCCGACGATCCAGTGGGCCGACCCCGCGCCTGAGGCCGAGGCGGCGGACAAGGCCAAGACTGCGATCGCGCTGAAGGCGGGCGATCCAGGTAGAGCGGCAGACGTCATATCCGGCGAAGGTCGGGCCGTGGCGGCGTTGGTACGTGACGGCTATGCCGACGCCAAGGCCAATCCGCGCCGTGTCGTGGTGGATCACGCGGCCTTCACCGTCGCGCCCGAGTATCGCATCGCCTCCGGCGCGCTGGTGCGTCTGGACGGCGTGCGCCTGACCAGCCAGGGCCGCACCAATCCCGCCTGGGTGGCGGGCCTGGCGCCGTGGAACGAGGGCGATCGCTACGATCCCGAGATGGTCGCGGAGCTAGAACGCCGGCTGCTGGACACCGGCGTCTATGACGGCGTCAGCGTCGCGCTGTCGCCGCTGGACCAGATCACCGCCGACGGTCATCGCCCGGTCGTGGTCAGCCTGCAAGACCGCCCCCGTCGCGTGCTGGAGGCCGGCGCCACCTGGTCAACGGCCGAGGGCGCGGGCGTGGACGTGATCCAGACCCGCTACAACCGCTTCGGCCGCGCCGACACCCTGAGGCTTGAAGCGCGACTGGCCGACATCGACAGCCGGATCGGCGCCGACCTGTCCCTGCCCCACTGGCGCCGACCCGGCCGGACGCTGAAGCTGGGCGCGGCGGTCGTAAACGAAGACACCGACGCCTATCTGCGCACCGCCGTGGTTCTGTACGCCGACCTGCAACAGCGGATCGGCAAGACCTCCTATTTCAACTACGGAATCGGGCTGGACGCCGGGCGCTACAGCGAGACTCGCTACGACTTCACCACCCTGCCCCCGCAGCGCGTGACCTTCGACCGTGATCTGGCGATCATCACCGCGCGGACCAGCGCCTACATCGACCGCTCCAATGATCCGCTGAACCCGACCAAGGGCTGGCGGGTCAATCTGGCGGTTCAGCCGACGGCGGTGACCGGCGAGAGCAACATCCTGTTCCTGCGCACCGAAACGCAAGGCACCGCCTACTTCCCCGTCGCGGGTGATCGCACCATCCTGGCCGGGCGCATGAAGATCGGCTCCATCGTCGGCGGCAGCGAGCTGAACGTGCCGGCCGACCGTCTGTTCTATTCCGGCGGCGGGGGTTCGGTGCGGGGCTATTCGTACCAGAACGTCAATCCGCAGCTGCCGGACGGCACGCCGCGCGGCGGTCTGTCGCTGTTCGAAACCTCGTTCGAGGTGCGCCAGTCGATCGGTCAGAGCTTCCAGGCCGTCGCCTTCGTCGACGCTGGGTCCGTTGGCTTCCAGGAGACGCCGAACCTGACCAACATGCGCTACGGCGCGGGCGTGGGCGTGCGCTACATGCTGCCCTTCGGGCCGATCCGGGCGGATGTCGCCATGCCGCTCAACAAGCGTGAGGGCGATTCCGCCTTCCAGATCTACATCAGCATCGGGCAGGCGTTTTGACCGATACACCGCCCGAAGCCACGCCTGAAGAAGCGACGACGCCGGCCAAGGCCGCGCGGCCCGCGAAGCCGCGTCGCGGGCTGATCAGACGCATCGCCCTGGGCGTGGGCGTCGTGCTGGCCGGACTACTGGTGCTGATCGCCGCCGCCCTGGTCGGAGGGCGTTACTACATCGCCTCGGACGGCGGTCGCGACATGGTTCTGCAACGGCTTCAGGACCTGAAGATCAGCCGCTACGGCCGGCTGAAGGTCTATGGGCTGAAGGGCGATCTGCTCAGCGACTTCACCATCGACCGCATCACATTGGCCGACAGTCAGGGTATCTGGCTGGAGGCGAACAACCTCAGCATGGACTGGTCGTATCTGGCCCTGCTGGGCCGCAGCTTCCATGCAAACGACATCAAGGCCGAGACCATTCGCGTCCTTCGTCGGCCCGTGGTCGAGCCGCCCACTGGCGAACCGCCCAGCCCTCAGCCGATCTCGGTCCGCATCGACAAGTTCGCGGCCAACATCGAACTGATGGAAGGTTTTTCCAAGGAATACGGCCGTTGGAGCCTGTCGGGGAACGCCAGCCTGCCACGCGCCGGGGCCAAGAGCGCGATGGTCAACGCCGACAGCCTGAACCGTCCGGGCGACTTCCTGCGTCTGGCGGCGACATTTGGGGGCAAACTCGAAGACACGCGCCTGAACCTGCGCGCCAACGAGGCTCAGGGCGGACCGCTGGCCGGCGCCTTGGGCTATTCGCCGGATCAGCCGTTCTCGGCGGTCGCGGTTCTGAACGCGGATGTCGTCAATGCGCGGGTTCAGACGGGACAGTTCGTCCCCCTGATCGTCCAAGGCCATTTCGGCGACAAGGGCTCTCGCGTCGCGGGCTTCGCTGACTTCAGCAACTCGGACCTGCTGGCGCCCTTCGTCACCAAGATCGGCCGCACCGCGCGGTTCGGCTTCGCCATGGTTCCTACGCCGGACAAGGCCAGCCAGGGCGTGGCGTGGAAGCTGATTTCCGACAACGTCCAGTCCGAGGCGCGCGGCCTGATCCGCAACTCCGATCGCAGTTCGCCCGATGGGATCAGCCTCAACATTCAGACGGCCTCGCTGAGCCGGCTGGTCGGGTCCGATGTGGCGGGACCAGCGGCCTATTCCGGCCTGTTCAAGGGCGACGCCCAGACTTGGACGCTGGACGGCCAGGTCACCCTGCTGAACGCCAATGTCGCCAGCTATCGCGCCACGCGCATCGCCGGACCGCTGAACGTCGCGGTCAAGAACGGCCGGATTGATCTGGACGGCGACATTCGCGCGAACGGCGGATCGGGCGAAGGCATCATCGGCGGTCTCTTGGGTCCGGCCCCGCGCGTGCAGATGAAGGCGGCGCGGATGAAAGACGGCGCCATCCTGCTGACCAAGGTCGATCTGCAGGGCCAAGGCCTGACGCTGAATGGCTCGGGCTCGCGCAATCTGCTGGGCGGGATGAACTTCCGCGGCGAGGCGCAACTGACCGACGCCAGGCGCGTGCTGGCCGATGCGCGCGGCGCCTTCGGCGGTCCGATCCGGGCTTCGTCGGCGCGGGCCGGCGCGCCATGGGTGCTGAACTTCGAGGGACGGGGCCGCAATCTGACAGTGGGTCTGGACGAACTGGATCGCCTGCTCGGCAAGACGCCGCGCCTGCAACTGGCCGGCAAGCTGAACGGCGGACGCATCGAGGTCGAGCGCGGCGAACTGACCGGCGCGGCCGGTCGCGCGGGGGCCAAGGGCATCATCGAAACCGCCGGCAAGCTGAGGCTGGCGCTGGACTGGAACGCGCGTGGCCCGTTCGCGGCCGGGCCGGTCGAGATCGGCGGCGACATGAACGGACGCGGCGCCCTGACCGGTACACTGGCCCAGCCGCGCGTCGATCTGACCGCTGGCTTCCAGCAGGTCACGGCCGGCGCGCTGACGCTGAACAACGCCGATCTGACGCTGAGCTTCCGCAAGGGCGCGGATGCGTCGGACGGCCGGATTTCTGTGGTCAGCGGCTCGAACTATGGGCCGGCGCGCGCCTCGGGCAATTTCTTCCTGGGCGGCAAGCGCATTCGGCTCAGCGATCTGGACGTGGACGCCGGCGGCGTAACGGCCAGGGGCGCGATCGCCCTGTCCGACAGCATTCCCTCCAGCGCAGACCTGACCTTCTCGGCGCGCGCCGGGGCCTTCCTGGCTTCGGGCGAAGCCAACGGACGGGTGCGGCTGACCGACGGCGGCGGATCGGACAGCGCCATTCTGGACGTCAGCGGCCGCAATGTCCGGCTGGCGGGTCAGAGCTGGATCATTCGCAAGCTGGATCTGGACGGGCACGGCACGCTGAACAACCTGCCCTTCACCCTGGCGCTGGACGTGGGCGGCCCCAACCCTGCCCAGTTTAACGGCACGGGCGTCTATTCCCGGCAGAACACGACCCACGGTCTGACGCTGCGCGGCGGCGGACGGGTGCGCGAGGTGGCGTTCACGACCCGCAGCCCGGCCTCGATCACTCTGAACGGGGCCACGCGCACGGCGCATCTGGATCTGGGCGTGGGCGGCGGCGTGCTGCTGGCCGACCTGCGTCAGGATGCGCGCGGCGCGGCGATCCAAGCCGACCTGACGCGGGTCGATCTGGGCTCGATCTCGCCCGAACTGCGCGGCAGCGTGACGGGCCAGGTCGCCCTGCGCGGCGCCGGCAGCGATCTGTCGGGTACGGCCAATATCGCCCTTCAGAACGTGCGCAGCATCGACGCGCCGCGCGGCCTGGCCGTCGACGGACGCGTGGACGCGACCCTGGCGGGCGACCGGCTGAGCATCAAGGCGACGGCAGTCGACGAGGGCGCGGTTCAGGCCTCGGCTGACGTCGTCCTGCCGGTCGAGGCCTCGGCCGCGCCGCTGCGGCTGGCCATCGCCCGGACGCGCGAGATGTCGGGCCGGGTGTCGATCAATGGGCAGATCCAGCCGATCTGGGACCTGTTCTTGGGCGGCGACCGCAGTCTGGCGGGTCAGGTGGCGGGTCAGGCGACGATCGGCGGGACGCTGAACGCACCGCGTCTGAACGGCCGGTTCGATCTGAGCCAAGGCTCCTATCGCGAGAACGCGGTCGGCCTGGTGCTCAGCGACCTGACGCTGCGGACCCGGTTCGACGACACAGCCGCCCAGATCGAGACCTTCACGGCCAATGACGGCAAGGGCGGCACGGTGTCCGGCCAGGGCCGCATCGGTCTGCGCCAGGGCTCCGGATCGAACGCGCAACTGATGCTGAACCGGTTCCGGGTCATCGACAACGATATCGCCGAGGCCCGCGCCTCGGGCCCGATCACCATCGTTCGCGGCGCCGACGGCAATATTCAGCTGGGCGGCCGCATCGACATCGACGAGGCCAAGATCGAACCGGAACTGCCCGGCGCCACCGGCATCGTCTCGATGGATGTGGTCGAGATCAATCGTCCCGGCGGCGATCCGGAGGAGACGGAGCAGAAGGCGCGCGGTCCGCAGATCGGCATGGACATCGTCCTGCGTTCCAGCGGCGGCAAGGTGCGGGTCAACGGTCGCGGCCTGAACGTGATCCTGGACGTGAACGCCCGGGTGCGCGGCACGATCGCCCAGCCGCAACTGACCGGGACGGCCAATGTGGTGCGCGGCGATTATGAGTTCGCGGGCAAGCGGTTCGTGTTCGACGACACCGGACGCGTCACCCTGTCGACCGATCCCAAACAGATCCGTCTGAATCTGGCGGCGACGCGTGAGGACGCGGCCCTGACGGCCTCGATCAACGTCACGGGCACGGCGGCCGAACCCAAGATCGCCCTGACCTCCACCCCGTCCCTGCCCCAGGACGAAATCCTGTCGCAGGTGCTGTTCGGACGGTCGGCGTCGCAGCTGTCGGCGTTCGAGGCGGCGCAGTTGGCGGCCGGGGTCGCGGCCCTGGCGGGCGGCGGCGGGTTCGACGTGATCGGCAACCTGCGCGAACTGGCGGGTCTGGACCGGCTGTCGTTCGGCGGCGACGCGTCTGCGGTCACGGTTGCGGGCGGTCGCTACATCACCGACGACGTCTATCTGGAGGTCATCGGCGGCGGTCAGAATGGTGCGGCGGTCAAGGTCGAATGGCAGCCTCGGCGCAACGTCGCCATCGCCTCGCAGTTCGGCGGCCAGGGCCAGACCAGCCTGTCGATCCGCTGGCGTCACGAAAGCCGCGAAGCGGGCGACCGTCGTCCGAACCGGGGCGGCCGGAACCGCTAGGCCGCCCCGTCGGATCAGTCGCTAGAGAACCTCCAGCACCCGCTCCACGGGCCGGCCGATGACGGCGCCCTTGGCGGTTTCGACGATCGGACGTTCGATCAGGATCGGCTGAGCGATCGCTACGGCCAGGATGGCTTCGTCATCTGCGCCGGCGTCCAGCAGCGCTTTGGCGTCGGCCTCCTTCCTGCGGAGCAGACCGGACAAACCGACGCCTGTTTTGGACGCCAATCGTTGCAGCGTCTCGGGATCCCATCCGGTCTTCATATATTCGACGACCGTCGGCTCGACGCCTTGCTCGCGCAGCAGGGCGAGGGCGTTGCGCGACGTGCTGCATTTCGGGTTGTGGTAGAGGACGACCGACATCAGGCCTCCTGCTTCAGACGATGCAGCAGCATGGCGCCTTGCAGCGACGCGACATAGATCACGCCCGACACGATCATGGCCGGCCAGGTCGTCAGGTTGACCCACAGCGGAAGGTCCGGCGACGGCATGGTCCCCAGCAGCCGCATCCCCAGATTGGCAACCACGCTGTAGGCGATCAGCGCCAGCATGATGATCGGGATGGCGCGCGTCATCATGCGCCACTGAACCACCGCCACGACGCCATAGAATAGGACGGAGAAGATCGCGCCAGAGGCGATAGCGAAGGGCCACATGACCTTCATCATCTCCTGCTGCATGGCCAACTGATCCGCCGACAGACCCATCTTGGCGTACTCCGCGCTCATCGCCGTCTCGAACCAGCCCGAGGTGAACATCCACCAGGTCGGGATCAGGCCGACGATCAGGGCGATGACCAGGCCGATCACCATCGAGCGCGCAGAACGCTGGGCCTCGGCCATGCCGCGCGGCAGCTTCAGCGGGTTCATGGCGCGGAGCCAGAGGTCGATCTTGTTGCGTTGCATTGGGGCCCTCGTTTCGAGCGGAACCTAGCGGTGATCGGCGATGACTTACAGGCCCCGACCTTCACCTTTGGGGTCGAGGCGTCTAGGGTCCGGCCGATGCGGATTCTGACCTCGGACCAGGCCGTCCTCGACCACGTCGCCGCGCGACGCCAGACGATCATCGGCCGCACCATCGACTGGGCGAACATCAACTCCGGCAGCCGCAACGCCGCCGGTCTGAATGCTGTGCTGGACGCATTGGGGGCCGAGGCGAGCGCCCTGCCCGCCGCCGTCGAACGCCTCCCGACGCAGGGCTCGACCACCATCGCCGACGACGGGTCGGTGCGGACCGAGGCCCATGCCGACGCGCTAAAGATTACCGCCCGGCCGGATGCGCCGATCCAGGTCGTGCTGACCGGCCACTATGACACCGTCTTCCCCGCCGACAGCCGGTTCCAGACCGTCACCACGCGCGCCGACGGCGCCCTGAACGGTCCCGGCGTGGCGGACATGAAGGGCGGAATCAGCGTGTTGCTGGCCGCGCTGGAGGCGTTCGAAACCCATCCCGACAAACACGGCGTCGGCTGGACGGTGTTGCTGAGCCCGGACGAGGAGATCGGCTCGCCCGCCTCCGCGCCGCTGCTGGCCGAACTGGGCGCGCGGGGGCATGTGGGCCTGACCTATGAACCGGCGCTGGCGGACGGCACGCTGGCCGGCGCGCGAAAGGGCAGCGGCAACTATCATCTGATCGTGACCGGTCGCGCCGCCCACGCCGGCCGCGCCTTCGACGAAGGCCGAAATGCGGTGGCCGGCGCCGCCATCATCGCCGCCGCCCTGCACGGCCTGAACGGTCAGCACGCGGGCGTCACCGTCAACGTCGCCAAGATTTCGGGCGGGGGCGCGTTGAACGTCGTCGCCGACAACGCCGTGGTGCGGTTCAACGTCCGGGTGCCGGACAAGGCCGCCGCCGACTGGATCGACGCGTCCGTACGGGCCATCGCCGCGACACCGCCGTTTGAGGGCCTGACGCTGGATCTGCACGGCGGCTTCACCCGCGCGCCCAAACCGATGGACGCCGCCCAGACCGCCCTGTTCGAGGCCGTGAAAGAAGCCGGCGCCCTGCTGGGCCAGCCCATCGCCTGGAAACCATCCGGCGGGGTGTGCGAGGGCAACAATCTGCATGCGGCCGGCCTGCCCAATATCGACACCCTGGGCGTTCGCGGCGGCGACATCCATTCAGATCAGGAGTTCGCCTGGCCCGACAGTTTCGTCGAACGCGCGCAGCTCAGCGCCCTGATCCTGTGCAAGATTGCTTCGGGTGAAATCGATGCGGCCAAACTGAAATCCCTGCGGATGGAAACCCTGTAGAATGCTTGTCGTCCGTCCCGCCGGCCCCGCCGATCTCGACCATCTGCTGGAACTAGCTATCCTGTCCGGCCCCGGCTTCACCAGCCTGCCTGAGGACCCCGACGCCCTGGCCGATCGGCTGGAGCTGAGCCAGGCGAGCTTCGAGGGTCGCGTGCCCTGGCAAGAGGCCTGGTACACCCTTATGCTGGAAGACGGCGACACCGGCGACATCGACGGCGTCGGCTCGGTCAAGGCGACGGTGGGGCTGAAGCGGCCTTTCTTTTCGTTCCGCGTCGTCAACAACACCGTCCAGTCGCCCTCGCTTGGGGTGAAGCTGGATCACCAGACCCTGGTTCTGGTCAATGAATGCACGGGCTGGACCGAGGTCGGGTCCCTGTTCCTGAAGGCGGATCGGAGAAAGGGCGGCGCGGGCCGTCTGCTTAGCCAGTCGCGATATATGCTGATCGGCGCCCAGCCCGAGCTGTTCGCCGACAATGTGCTGGCCGAGTTGCGTGGCGTCTTCACGCCCGACGGCGCCTGCCCGTTCTGGGACCATGTGGCGCACAAGTTCTTCCCGATGGAGTTCGACCACGCCGACCGGATGACCGGCTCGACGGACAAGCAGTTCATCCTGGACCTGGCGCCGCGCCACCCGATCTATACCGAGTTGCTGCCCGAGCCGGCCCGCGCGGTGATCGGCAAGGTCCATCCGCAAGGCGTGCCGGCCATGGCCCTGCTGGAAAGCGAGGGCTTCCGGCCCAATGGTCTGGTCGACATCTTCGACGCTGGTCCGACCGTCGCCTGCGGGCGCGACAATATCCGGACCGTGCGCGACGCCCGGCGCCTGACGGTTCAGATCGTCGAGGGGGTTGAAGCCGAGTTGCCGGCCCTGCTCTCGACCGACAGCGTCGCCGCCTTCCGCGCCGTCCGCGCCAAGGCCGACATCGACGGCGACGCCGTTCGCCTGACCGCCGAAACCGCCACCGCGCTCAAGGTACGCAGCGGAGACACTGTGCGAGTAAAATCATGATCCGTTTCACCTCCACCGATCCCGCCACCGAAGCGACCAACTGGGAGGGCGAGGCCGCCAGCCCGGCCCAGGTTCAGGCCGCCGTCGACGCCGCCCGCACAGCCTTCCCCGCTTGGGCCGATGCGCCGCGCGCCGACCGGATCGAGGGCGTCAAACGCTATCAAGCCGTCCTGAAAGACCGCGCGCCCCAGATCGCCGAGGCCATCGCCCACGAGACCGGCAAGCCGCTGTGGGAAACCAAGACCGAGGCCGCCGCCATGATCGGCAAGGTGGACATCTCGATCCGCGCCTATGACGAGCGCACGGGCGAACGGACCAGCGACACGGCGTTCGGCCGCGCCACCCTGCGACACCGTCCGCACGGCGTTGCGGCGGTGCTTGGCCCGTTCAACTTCCCCGGCCATCTGCCGAACGGCCATATCGTCCCCGCCCTGCTGGCCGGCGACACGGTCGTCTTCAAGCCGTCGGAGGAAACGCCCCTGGTCGGTCAGGTAATGGCCGAGGCGTTTGCCGCCGCCGACCTGCCGACCGGCGTGGTCAATGTGGTCCAGGGTGGACGCGAGACCGGCGCGGCCCTGCTGGACGCCGGCATCGACGCCCTGATGTTCACCGGCTCGGGCGCGGCGGGCGCGCATTTCCGCAGGAAGTTCGCCGACGATCCTCATGTCATCCTGGCGCTGGAGCTGGGCGGCAACAATCCGCTTGTCGTATGGGACGCAGCGGACGCCGAGGCCGTCGCGGGCATCGCGGTGCAGTCCGCCTTCATCACCACCGGCCAGCGCTGCTCGTGCGCGCGCCGCCTGATCGTGCCGGAAGGCCCGCAGGGGGATGCGATCATCGAAGCCATCGCCGCCCTGTCCGACCGGCTGATCTTCGGCCCGTGGGACAGCGATCCCGAACCCTATGCCGGCCCGCTGATCTCGGCGCGTGCGGCAGAAGCGGCGCTGAAGGCCTTGCAGGAACGGATCGACATGGGGGCCAAGGTCATCCGCGCCTCGGGGCCGGTCGCCAACCTTCCGGGCGCCTTCGTCAAGCCGGCCATCATCGACGTGACCGGGGTCGACGTGCCGGACGAAGAGATGTTCGCCCCATTCCTGTCTGTGACGCGTGTCGCCTCGTTCGACGCGGCGATCCAGGCGGCGAACGCGACTCGCTACGGCCTGTCCGCCGGTCTGGTCAGCGATGATCCGAAAAACTGGGACCACTTCATCCGCCGCATCCGCGCCGGCGTGGTCAACTTCAACCGCCCGACCACCGGCGCCGCCGGTGACATGCCGTTCGGCGGATTGGGGGCCAGCGGCAACCACCGGCCCAGCGCCTATTACGCCGCCGACTATTGCGCCTATCCGGTCGCCAGTTTCGAGGCCGACGCCGTCGCCAACATCGAAGGCGAGATCAAGGGATTGCGATGATCAGCGCTGTCGAGGCCAACGCCGACGGTCTGATTGGGCCGACTCATTCCTACGCCGGTCTGTCTCCGGGCAACCTGGCGTCCAGCCTGAACAAGGGCGAGGCGTCCAACCCGCGCGCGGCCGTGCTTCAGGGCCTCGACAAGATGAAGACACTGGCGGACTTGGGTCTGCCCCAGTTCATCCTGCCGCCGCATGAGCGGCCGAATATTCCCTTCCTGCGGACCCTGGGTTTCGTCGGATCGGACGCTCAGGTCCTGGAGCAGGCTTGGCGCAGCGCGCCCTCGTTCGCCGCCGCCGCCTGTTCGGCCTCGCCCATGTGGGCCGCCAACGCCGCGACCGTGACGCCCAGCGCCGACGCCGCCGACGGCCGAGTGCATTTCACGCCGGCCAATCTGCACACCAATCTGCACCGCAGCCTGGAGCACTGGCAAACCAAGCGCGCGCTGGACGCCCTGTTTGCCGACACCCGCCGGTTCGCCGTCCATGGCGCCCTGCCCGCGGTCGCGCATCTGGCCGACGAAGGCGCCGCGAACCACGTTCGCCTGTGCGCCGAGCATGGTGGTCGCGGCGTCAATCTGCTGGTCTGGGGTCGCGAGGCGTTCGAGCCTTGGGACGGCCCCTTCCCCGCCCGCCAGACGCGCGAAGCGTCGGAAGCCATCGTGCGCCGCCACGAAGCCGGACGGCCGGTCCTGGCCCAGCAATCCCGCGCCGCCATCGCGGGCGGCACCTTCCACAACGACGTGGTCTGCGTCGGAGCGCTGGACACCCTGTTCTTCCACGAGTTGGCGTTCGAAGACACGGCCGCAACCCAGGCCGCCATCCGCGGCGCGGCCGATGGGCTGTTCCAGCCGATCTTCGTCGAGGTGTCGTCCGCCGACCTGCCGCTGGCCGATGCGATCTCGAGCTATCTGTTCAACTCCATGCTGATCCAGGTTCCCGGCGAGGATCGCCTGACCCTGATCTGCCCGACCGAGACCCGCGACAACCCACGCAGCCATGCGGTGGCGCAAGCGCTGGCCGCCTCCAACGGTCCGATCGGCCGGGTGCAATATGTCGACGTGCGCCAGTCGATGCGCAACGGCGGCGGACCGGCCTGCCTGCGCCTGCGTGTCGTGCTGACCGAGGCCGAGTTGGCGGCGACGAACTCGGCCATGCGCCTGACCGACGATCTGCATGCGCGTCTGTCGGATTGGGCCGGGCGCTGGTACCGCGACGAACTGCGCCCCGCCGATCTGGCAGACCCTGACCTGCTCACGGAAAGCCGCAGCGCGCTGGATGAACTGACGACGATCCTGAATCTCGGAACCGACTTCTACCCCTTCCAGAGAGGCTGATACGGCCATGACGACCACAGCGCCCATGAGCCCGGCCCGCCGATTGAGAAATATCGTCGGCGGATCGGCCGGCAATCTGGTGGAGTGGTTCGACTGGTACGCCTACGCGGCCTTCACCCTGTATTTCGCGCCCGTCTTCTTCCCCAGCGAAGACCCGACGGCGCAACTGCTGAGCGCCGCCGCCGTCTTTGCGGTGGGCTTCTTGATGCGGCCGATCGGGGCGTGGATCATGGGGGTCTACGCCGACCGCAAAGGTCGCAAGGCGGGGTTGACCCTTTCGGTGACCCTGATGTGCACGGGTTCGCTGATCATCGGCGTGACGCCCGGCTATGCCACCATCGGCCTGGCGGCGCCGGCGCTGCTGCTGTTCGCGCGGCTGTTGCAGGGGCTGAGCGTCGGCGGAGAATACGGATCCAGCGCCACCTATCTGTCCGAAATGGCCGAGCCGCATCGCCGAGGCTTGTGGTCCAGCTTCCAGTACGTCACCCTGATCTCAGGTCAGTTGATCGCCCTGCTGCTGTTGATCGTGCTGCAGAACACGCTCAGCGAGACGGCGCTGGCGTCGTGGGGCTGGCGCATTCCCTTCTTCGTCGGCGCGGGCCTGGCGGTCGTCGTCTTCTGGCTGCGTCGCCGTCTGGACGAAACACATAAGGCGACCGAGGCCAAGGACGCCCCGAAATCCAGCGCCGTGCAGCTGATCCTGAAACACCCGAAAGAGGCCTTGATGGTGCTGGGCCTGACGGCCGGCGGCACCTTGGCCTTCTACACCTACACGACCTACCTCCAGAAGTTCCTGGTCAATACGAGCGGGTTTTCCAAGAACACGGCGACTGAAATCAGCGCGGCGGCCTTGTTCATCTTCATGCTGCTTCAGCCGGCGGTCGGCGCGCTGTCGGACAGGGTGGGACGGCGTCCCGTGATGATCGCTTTCGGCGTGCTGGGGGTGTTGTGCACCGTGCCGATCATGACGACCCTATCGACGGTCGAAAGCCCTTTCGTCGCCTTCCTCTTGGCGCTGGCCGGGCTGGTGATCGTGTCGGGCTACACCGCGATCAATGCGGTGGTGAAGGCCGAGCTGTTCCCCGCCCACATCCGCGCCCTCGGCGTCGCGCTGCCTTACGCCATCGCCAATGCGGTGTTCGGAGGCACGGCGGAATATGTGGCGCTGTGGCTGAAGGGCGCGGGGGTCGAGAGCGTCTTCTTCTGGTACGTCACCGGCATGATCGGACTGTCGCTGTTCACCTTCATCCGCATGCGCGATACGAAGCACAACAGTCTGATTACGCACACCTGACGGAGATCAGGCCGCGAACCGCCCGCCGCGCTGGGCGTAGGCCTGGGTGCCGCGGGTGAAGACCTGGTCGGTCGGCAGGACGGTCTCGATGGCGAGGTCGTCCTTGCCTTTCAGCGCCGCATAGACTGGTCCGAAGTCCTTGAGTGTCTCGTCTTTCAGGGCTTCCAAACTGTCGATGACGAAATAGACCTGCTGGAAATCGTCGATCCGGTACAGGGTCCGCATCACCCGCTCCAGGTCGAAACCCAGGCGGTTGGGCGACGGATCGTCCAGAGCAAAGACGCTCTCGGTCGCCGAGGAGACGATGCCGGCGCCGTAGATGCGAAGGCCGTCCGCCTCCTTCATCAGACCAAACTCGACCGTGTACCAGTACAGGCGCGCCAGGTTCGGCAGCATGCCCAGGCCGGCCGCCCGCTGACCGCCCTTGCCATAGGCCTCCATATAGGCGGCGAAATCGGGGTCGGTCAGCATCGGCAAGTGGCCGAAGACGTCGTGGAAGATGTCGGGCTCTTGAAGGTAGTCCAGCTGGTCCGGCTTGCGGATAAACTGGCCCGAGACGAAGCGGCGATTGGCCAGGTGATCGAAGAAGACCTCGTCCGGCACCAGGCCCGGCACGCAGACGACGGTCCAGCCGGTCAGGGCCTGAAGCTTGGGATTGATCACGTCGAAGTCGGGAATCCCGCCGGCGTTCAGATCCAACGCATCTAGTCCCCGCATGAAGGCGTCGCAGGCGCGACCGGGCAGGATCTTCATCTGCCGGGCGTAAAGCGTGTCCCAGGTCTGGTGCTCGACCTCGGTATAGGCGGCCCAGTTCTGGGGAATGGTCCAGTCGGCGGCCGCGCCCTCGGGCGGCTTTTCGAAGACGTGTTCGAAGTCGGACATGGCGTATTCCTCTTTTGCCGCCATCCTAGCCCGGAGCCGCCATGGCTTCCAACCGTCAGTGCAGACGTTCATCCAGCGGTGCGTGGTGGCCCATGCCGTCGGTGGTGAACCACCGCTCGGCGTCGTCGGGCAGCAGCACGGAATCGCCGTCTTCCAAAGCGCCCTCAGCCGCATAGGCGACAAAGCCGCCATCCTCGCCCAAGGCGAAGACGCGGTAGAAGGGCTGGTCCGGTCGGACAAGGCCGCTTTCACCGGCCGGTCCCTCATAGGCGTGATCGACATCCATCACGACGCCACGAAAGGCGTCGTCGCGGTGGCGAACGATCTGGCCGATGGCGAAACGTGCGGTCTGAATGTGGGTCATCGCACTTCATACGATTCAGCGCATGACCCCAATGCCTGCCGGTCTGTTCATCTTCCTGACAGAATGGCTTGGCGCGGACGATCTTGGCGGGTTAGGCTGATCAGGACGGGCGCCGCTTTGGACCGCCCACAACGGATGACGGCCCATGCCGGAGACCCACGGCGCGCCTCGACGGCGCGACGAGCGGTCCCAGCCTTCCCGTTCGCGGGATGCGTCGGGTCGAGATGCGCCGCTGTATGGCGCGCTCGATCTGGGGACCAACAATTGCCGGCTGCTGATCGCGCGGCCGTCACGCGAAGGCTTTCGCGTGGTCGACAGCTTCAGCCGCATCGTGCGGCTGGGCGAAGGGCTGTCGCGGACGGGCCTTTTGGACCCGCGCGCCATGGACCGGGCCTATGACGCCCTGGCCCTGTGCGCCGAGCGGATCGTGCGCAAGGGCGTCGATTCGGCGCGACTGAGCGCCGTCGCCACACAGGCCTGCCGCGCGGCCGAGAACGGCGCCGACTTCATAGACCGTGTACGCAAGGGCACGGGCCTGCGCCTGCGGATCATCGATCCCGCCGAAGAGGCGCGGCTGGCGGTCGAGGGATGCCTGAACCTGATCGACCCCAAGGCCGAGGCGGTGCTGGTCATCGATGTCGGCGGCGGCTCGACCGAGATGTCGTGGCTGAAGCGCAGCGGAACCGAATGGACGACCACCGCCTGGATGTCGGCGCCGGTGGGGGTCGTGACCCTGGCCGAGCGGCATCCCGAGCCCCCGAACTCCGGCGAGGCCTGGTACGAGGCGATGGTCGCCGACATGGGCGCGGCTATTGCAGCGGGCGGGATCGTCGATGAACCGATGCTGGACCTGTTTCGGCAGAACCGGGCGCATCTGGTCGGCACATCGGGCGCGATCACCAGCTTGGCCGGCATTCATCTGAATCTGCCGCGGTACAATCGAGACCGGGTCGATGGCTTGTGGATGACGCGCGCCGACTGCGAGGCGGCGGCGGATCGGCTGAAGGCGCTGGGGCCGGACGGCCGTGCGCGCGAGGCCTGCATCGGTCCCGATCGGGCGGACCTCGTTTTGGCGGGCGCCGCGATCCTGGAGGCGGTCCAAAGGGCCTGGCCGTCGCAACGGGTGCGGGTCGCGGATCGAGGCCTGCGCGAAGGCCTGCTGCTGCAACGGATGCGCGAAGACAAGAAGCCGCCGAGGGGACGGCGTCGTCGACGCGGACGGGGCCGCACAGCCCCCGCCGCCTGATCAGGCGGCGGGCGTGACGCGCACCGGCAGTTCGATGTCGCAGACCGAGAAATCCGCGCCGCGCGCCTGGCGCGCCTGCTGCGCCAGGGTCTGGAAGGTGGCGGAGTTGGTGTTGAGCACGGCCGCCGTCGGACGTTCGGCTGCGGGCAAATCCGACGCCACGCGGACGCGGGTCATCTGATCCGGTCCCTGGACCAGACCATCCGGCGTGTCGCTGGCCTTCAGCGATCGCACGACGTCCAGGCCGGACACGACCCGGCCCCAGACGGTGTAGCGCTTGTCCAGGGCCGGATAGGCCTGACGCATCAGGAAGAACTGGCTGTTGGCGGTGTCGTTGCCCTCGTCTCGCGCCATGCCCGCGACGCCCGGGCAATACAGGGCCCAACCGTGGACCTTCTTGTCGCTGGTGCCGGACATCAGGGCGTCAGGCTGGGTCTGGACCGGGATGGAATCGACGAAACCGACTAGGGCCCCCATCGGGGCCGCGACCGGGGTGAAGGCCATGTCCGCGCCACGTCGGAAGGTGAACTCGGCCTTCAGGTCGGGATACCAGCTTTGCCCCTCGCCCGTGCCCAGCGGATCGCCGGTCTGGGCCATGAACCAGTCGATCACCCGGTGCCAGACCAGGTTGTCGAAGAAGCCGCGCGACGCCAGCAACTTGATGCGTTCGACATGGGCGGGCGCGATCTGGGGCGCCAGTTCCACCAGAACCCGCCCCTTGTTGGTGTCGATGACCAGCAGGTTTTCGGGCGCGATGGTCCTCCATTCGCCGGGCGGCGGCGGGGGAGCGGGAACGGCGGTCGAGTCTTGCGCCAGGGCGGCGCCCGCCGTCGCGGCCAGCACGGCCGTCGCCATCGCCATGGTTCGTATCATCATCGTCCCCTCCCCCGTTTGCGAAAGCCTCAGCTGCCCGTCACTTCGGCGACCGGCTGAACATCGCAGACGCTGAAGGCGCCGCCGCGCCCGGCGCGCGCCGTGGCGATCCGTTCTGCGAAGGCGGCGCTGCCGGCGTTCAGGACGCGCACGGTCGGACGTTCGGCTTCGGGCAGGGCCGAGGCCATGCGGACGCGGGTCATGGTGTCGGGATCGGTCACCTTGCCGTCCTCGGCGTCCGAACCCTTCTTCAGCTTGCCGACCACGTCCAGGCCGGACACCACGCGTCCGAAGGCGGTGTAGATGCCATCCAGCTGTTCGCGCGCGCCCATCATCAGGAAGAACTGGCTGTTGGCGCTGTCGGGCGAACCCGAGCGGGCCATGCCTAGCACGCCGGGACAGAACAGGCCGTGGGCGTCGACCTTGAAGTCGGCGGTGACCATCATCTGGGCGTCGGGCTGGGTCTGGACCGGCAGATCGCCGACCAGACCGCGCACGCCCGCGCCGACGCTGGGCACCGCGACGAAGCCAGCGTCGCGCCCACGACGGAAGCTGAACTCGGCCTTGAGGTCCGGCAGTTCGCTGCCACCCTCGCCCGTGCCCTTCGGATCGCCGGTTTGCGCCATGAAATCAGGGATGACGCGATGGAACTTCAGACCATCGTAGAATCCTTGGTTGGCCAGGGTGCGGATGCGTTCCGCATGGTTGGGCGCGGCGACGGGGATCAGTTCGACCAGCACCCGCCCCTTGGACGTATCGATAACCAGCAGGTTTTCCGGCGCAATGGTCCGCCAGTCGGACGCCGCCGGCGCCGTTTGCGCCACAGCCGGCGCCTGGGCCGCGCCAGCCGCGAGAAGAGCGGCGACGGTCGCTGCGATGATTGCCTTACGCATGGTCTTGTCTACCCTAACCGTTCTTGACCTTGGCCCGCACTCGCTCGGCGATGGCGGGGCTGACGAAACTGTCGATCGCGCCATCCAGTCGGGCAATCTCCTTGACGAGGCGCGAGGCGATCGCCTGATGGCGCGGATCGGCCATCAGGAATACGGTCTCGATGTCCTGATTGAGGCGCTGGTTCATGGCCGTCATCTGGAACTCGTATTCAAAGTCGGCGACGGCGCGCAGACCCCGAATGATGACGCTGGCGTCCAGCTCTTCGGCAAAATGCATCAGCAGTGTCGAAAACGGCTGGACCACGATGTCGCCACCGAGGGGCGCCATCTCAGCCTTCAGCATCTCGACCCGTTCGGCGGTGGAGAACAGCGGCCCCTTGTCGTCGTTCTGGGCCACGCCGATGACCAGCCGGTCCACCAGCTTCAGCGCGCGCTTGATGATGTCGGTATGCCCGTTCGTCACCGGGTCGAAGGTGCCCGGATAAAGTCCGATGCGCATGCGTGTCTCCCCGGCCTGTCGCGTGGCGTCAGCGTCGTTTAGCAGGTGCGAAATCAGCGGCCTAGCCGGCTGACGCCTTCGTCATCGTCATGATCCAAGATGGGCTGGGCTGCCTGGAAGCTCCAAGCCGCTTCGAGCTTGGCGAGCAGGGCCGGGTCATTGGCGAAGGCGACATCGTCGATGACGGTGATCGGACAGACGGGCGTGGCGCTGTTGCACAGGAAGGCGCCGTCGAACGCGCCGACCTCGTCGAGACGAATTGGTCGCGTTTCACTGGTCAGCCCGACCTGGGGCAGCCCGCGCGCGATCAAGGCCTGGGTCACGCCCGCCAGCATCGGGGACTGCAGCCAGACGATCCGGTCGCCCTGGACAAAGCCGATGTTCCACAGCGTGCCTTCGGTGACCCGCCCTTCGCCATCGACAAACAGGGCGTCGTCAAAGCCGGCGGCGCGCGCGGCGCGGCGCGCGCGAATCAGGCCGAAGGTGGCGAGATGCTTCAGATGCGGTGCCTCGCGCTCATAGCGCATGGCGGTGACCCGCACTTGGGTCGCCAGCGGCGGCGGCGCAGGGGAAACACTGGTCATCACCTTGGGTCGGCCGACGTAGGTCGGGTTGCGATGGACGATCTCGGGCGAGAACAGGCTGACGCGCAGCCAGCAGACCTCACGGCCGGCGACGGCCCGCGCCATCAGACGCCGGAACTCAGACTCGCCGGGGCTTTCGCCGAACAGTTCGGCGGCGGCCTGCTCCAGACGGGCGAGGTGGAGATCGAGGCCGCGCGCGGCGCCGTTCTCGACGCGGAAGGAGGTGTAGGCGCCGTAGTTGACCAAGGCCTGATGGGCCAGGTCGTCAGGCGTGGCGGGAAGGCCGTCGATCAGAATCGTCGCGCTCAAACGACCCTCCCATTGCCCGCTGGGCGAAGGCGGATCAGGCCTCGCCGCCGTCTTCTCCGCCGACATCGGCGTCATCCGCGCCGCCACTTTCCGGCAGACGTTCGACCGAGACGACCTTTTCATCCTTGCCGGTGCGGAAGATGGTGACGCCCTGGCTGGAGCGGCCGACGATGCGGACCTGATCGATGCGCGTGCGGATCATCTGACCGCCCGAGGTGACCAGCAGCAGGTCGTCGGTCTCCTCGACCGGGAAGGCCGCCGCCAGACGCGTGCCGGCGCGACCGCCCAGGCCGTGGGCCGTCAGACCCTGGCCGCCGCGACCCGTACGACGATACTCATAGGCCGAGGATCGCTTGCCGAAGCCGGTCTCGGTGACCGTCAGGATGAACTGTTCGGCGGCACCCAGTTCGGCGATCCGCTCGACCGACAGAACGGCGTCGCCGGCGGCCTCGTCATCGGCCTCGACAACAGGCGCATCCTCTTCCGCATCCGCGCCGGCCAGGGCCTTGCGCATGGCGTTGGCGTGTTTGATGTAGGCGGCGCGTTCTTCCGGCGTCGCGTCCACGCGGCCCAGAATGGCCATGGAGATGACCTCGTCGCCGTCCTGCAGCCTCACGCCCCGGACGCCGGTCGAATCCCGCCCCTTGAACACGCGCACGTCGTCGGCCTTGAACCGGATCGCGCGGCCCAGCGCCGTGGTCAGCAGCACGTCGTCGTCCGCCGTGCACAGGCCGACGCCGACCATGCGGTCAGAGCCTTCCAGCTTCATGGCGATCTTGCCGGCGCGGTTCACGGTGGCGAAGTCCGACAGCTTGTTGCGCCGCACGTCGCCGCTCGAGGTGGCGAACATGATGTCGTAGTCGCCCCAGGTCGTCTCGTCCTCGGGCAGAGGCAGGACGTTCATGATGCTGTCGCCCGGCTCGATGGGCAGCAGATTGACGAAGGCCTTGCCCCGCGATTGCGGATTGCCCAGCGGCAGGCGCCAGGTCTTGAGCTTGTAGGCCTTGCCGTTCGTGGCGAAGAACAGGACCGGCGTGTGGGTCGAGGCGCTGAACACGCCGGTGATGGCGTCCTCGTCCTTCATCGACATGCCGCTGCGGCCCTTGCCGCCGCGGTGCTGGGTCCGATAGGCGTTCAGCGCCACACGCTTGACGTAGCCGCCGTGGGTGACGGTGACGACCATGTCCTCGCGCGGGATCAGGTCCTCGTCCTCCATCTCGCCGTCGCCTTCCCCGATCAGGGTACGGCGCGGAACGGCGAACCGGTCCTTCACGTCGATCAGGTCATCGCGGATGATGGCCAGGACGTTCTTGCGGTCCGACAGGATGGTCAGATGGCCCTGTATGGTGTCGGCCAGGCCGTGCGCCTCGCCGAAGATGTCGTCGCGGCCCAGACCGGTCAGACGCGACAGGGTCAGGGCCAGAATGGCGCGGGCCTGTTCATCGGTCAGTTTCAGGCTGTCGCCATTGATCACGACGCTGCGCGGATCGGCGATCAGTTCGACCAGGGCCATCATGTCGCCGACGGGCCAGGCCTTGGCCTGCAGACGCTCGCGCGCCTCGGTCGGATCGGCCGACGAGCGGATGATGTGGATCACCTCGTCGATATTGGCGACGGCGACGGCCAGACCGACCAGGACGTGGCCGCGATCACGGGCCTTGTTCAGCTCGAACTTGACGCGGCGAACCACGACCTCCTCGCGGAAGTCGAGGAAGATCTGCAGCAGTTGGCGCAGGCCCATCTGCTCGGGCCGGCCGTGGTTCAGCGCCAGCATGTTGACGCCGAACGAGCTCTGCATCGCGGTATAGCGCCACAGCTGGTTCAGGATCACGTCGCCGGACGCGTCGCGCTTCAGCTCGATGACGATCCGCATGCCTTGGCGGTCGGATTCGTCGCGAACGTCGGAGATGCCTTCCAGCCTTTTCTCGCGCACCATTTCGGCGATGCGCTCAATCAGGGTCTGTTTGTTGACCTGATAGGGCAGCTCGGTGACGACGATGGCCTCGCGGTCCTTGCGGATCTCCTCCACCGAGGCGCGGCCGCGCACGACGACCGAGCCGCGACCGTCGCGCAGGGCGTTGCGCGGGGCGGTGCGTCCCATGATCTCGCCGCCGGTGGGGAAGTCCGGACCGGGCACGATGTCCAGCAGGGCGTCGTCGGAGACGTTGGGATCATCCAGCAGGGCCAGGGCCGCATCCACGACTTCGCCCAGATTGTGCGGCGGGATGTTGGTCGCCATGCCGACGGCGATGCCGCCCGCGCCGTTGACCAGCAGGTTCGGAATCCGGCTCGGCAGAACGACCGGCTCCAGCTCCTTCTCGTCGTAGTTCGGCTGGAAATCGACGGTGTCCTTGTCGATGTCGGCCATCAGGGCGACGGCGGCCGGGGCCATCCGGGCTTCGGTGTAACGCATCGAGGCGGGCATATCGCCGTCGACCGAACCGAAGTTGCCCTGGCCGTCGACCAGCATCAGCCCCATCGAGAATGGCTGCGCCATCCGCACGAGGGCCATATAGACCGAGGCGTCGCCATGGGGGTGGAACCGGCCCAGCACGTCACCGACCACACGAGCGCATTTCGAATAGCTGCGCTCAGGCGTCATGTTCAGATCGTGCATCGAATACAGGATGCGACGGTGAACCGGTTTCAGCCCGTCCCGGGCGTCAGGAAGCGCGCGCGAGACGATCACGCTCATGGCGTAGTCGAGGTACGAACGCTTCAGTTCGTCCTCGATCGTGATCGTGGAAATGTCGGAGCCGCCGCCTCCCGGAACGATCGGAGATGCGGCGTTTTCGTAGCTGTCGTCGGTCAATGAAGCGTGGCTTTATGCGGCCGGAATCGGAACGTGATCCGCTGTGACGATTTCTAGCATTCCAGGGCCTCGGTGGCAAAGCGACGTCGCCGTGAAAGCCCGTCTCTGAAAGGACTTTCGACATGCGCGCCACCCGCCTCGCCGCCGCCCTTCTCCTGGCCTCCCCCTTGGCCCTGACCACCGCCTGCGCCGCGACCGGAAACGCGCCCCAGGCGGCCGTCGAACGCGCGCCCGTCGGCGCGACGGGACAGGCCGTTCTGATCAACGCCTCGGGCGCCAATATCGGCCGCGTCGACCTGCGTCAGGGGCCGACCGGCCTGCTGATAAAGATCGAGGCTTCGGGCCTGACGCCCGGCTGGCACGGCATCCACATCCATGCGACCGGCGAATGCGCCGCACCTTTCACTTCGTCCGGCGCCCACATCAACCACGGCGAGCCCCAAGCTCCGCACGGCCTGCTGAACGCCGCCGGGCCGGACGACGGCGACCTGCCCAACGTCTGGGCCGGTGCGGACGGCAAGGTGAACGCCGAACTGTTCACGACCCGCGCGCGGATCTCGTCCGAAGGCCCCGGCCAATGGCTGTGGGACGCCGACGGCTCGGCCATCATCATCCACGCCAACCCCGACGACCATTCGACCCAGCCCATCGGCGGCGCCGGCGACCGGGTGGCCTGCGCGGCGCTCAGCGCAAGCTAAGCCTATCTACGTTACGGAAGATGGCCCGCTGGACAGCGTTCAGCGGGTCTCTTTTTGTGCGAGCAGACGGCGGATCAGTTCGGTCTGCTCCTCTTGCCGGGCGGTCAGGTGTTCGACCTTCTCCAGCAGGGCCATGATCTCGATCTCGGCTTTCAGATTGACCTGGTAGTCATTGCCCGCATCCAGCCGATCCTTCGCCGCCTGGCGGTTCTGGCTCATCATGATGACCGGCGCCTGGATGGCCGCCAGCATCGACAGGACCAGGTTCAGGAAGATGAAGGGATAGGGGTCGAAGGCATCCTTGCGCAGCAGCAGGTTCAGCCCGGTCCAGACCGCCAGGAAGACGCCGAAGGCGATGATGAACGGCCACGAACCGCCGAAGGCCGCCACCCGATCGGCCAGCCGCTCTCCAAAGGTCTGACGGTCGTCGAAGGTCTCGTTGATGTCTTCGGAAACGGGGCGACGATCGGCGGTGCTCTGAACGACGACGGCTTCGTTCGCCGCAAGATCGTGCTTCGCCTTGCCCAGCCAGCGGCGGGAGACGTGGTCGGCGTCGAGCGGGGCGTGGTGCATGAGGGGCTCCTGATACGATCAGGAACAGATCAAGCCTTGGCGGCCCCCGCACGCAAGCCCCGTTCGGCCAGGGCCACAAGGGCCACCCCGCCCATGGTGATGGCCGATCCCGTCAGAATCTGCGGCGTCAGAATATCGCCCATGAAGCTCCAGCCGATGAACATCGACACCACGGGCGTGACCAGCAGATAGGGCGTCACCCGCCCCGCCTCGCGCCGCTGGACCAACCAAAACAGCAGGGTCGTCGCCAGCACGGACGACACGACGCCCGCCCACAGCAATGAGGCCCAGACCATGGGCGTGGCGCTCTTCACCGCCTCCCACTGGCCATGCTCGAACACCGCCGAGCCGAAGGCCATGACGGGAAAGGCCCCCAGCGCCAGCAGACCCTGCATCTTCAGTGGCGGGATGGAGGTGGTGCGACGCGCCACCACTGTGGTCACGCCCCAGGCGGCGCCGGCCGCGATGGCGACCAGAATGGCCTTCCAGTCCTGCAGCGCATGGGCGTCCAGCGTCATCCAGGCCACGCCGACGAAGGCCACGCCCATGCCGACCAAGGCCGCCTTGGACAGCCGCTCGCCCAGGATCAGGAAGGCGAACAGGGTGGTGAAGGGAATCCACAACTGGTTGGCCACGGTCACCGGGCTGACGTCCGTCGCCAGCCAGTAGGCGGTGTAGGCCAGGCCGTACTGGATCGGCCCGCCGATGATGACAATCAGCATCAGGCTCTTCCAGTCCGGAAACGGCGGCCGCACGAAAGCGATCAGACAGGCGGTGGCGATGCCGAACCGGATGGCGCCGACCAGCAGCGGCGACAACTCCTGCGTCGCCAGCTTGGCCCCGGCGTTGTTGACGCCCCACACCACGATGATCGCCACGATGGCGGCGATCTCCAGCCCTGTCAGGGCGTGGGGCCTCTTGGGCAGGGGCGCGGGCGCAGGCGCAACTTCGGAACGGACGTCGGTCATGACCGCCCTATGGCACGGCGCGCCCGCCGCGTCGGCTCACTTTGGATGACCTCAGGTTTCCGCCCAGAAATGCGGCTTGGCGACCGCTCGCACCGATCGCCAAGCCAGGCACTCTGTCTTAGAACGGGATGTCGTCGTTCAGGTCGTAGCTTTCCTTGGGGCCGCTCGGCTTGTTGGCGCCGCCAGTGGAGAAGCCCGAGGAATAGTCGTCATCGCCGCGACCACCGCCGCCGCCGTAACCACCGCCCGACGAGCCGCCTTCCGAGCGGCCGCCCAGCATGGTCAGTTCACCCTTGAAGCGGCTGACGACGATCTCGGTCGAGTACTTTTCGACGCCCTGCTGGTCGGTCCATTTGCGGGTCTGGAGCGCGCCCTCGATGTAGACGGTCGAGCCCTTCTTCACATAGTTCTCGACCACCTTGACGATGTTGTCGTTGAAGATGACGACCCGGTGCCACTCGGTCTTTTCCTTGCGCTCGCCCGAGGACTTGTCGCGCCAGGTTTCCGAGGTGGCGATGGACAGGTTGGCGATGCGGTCGCCGTTGGGCATGGAGCGGATCTCTGGGTCGCGACCCAGATTGCCGACCAGAATGACCTTGTTGACGCTGCCCGCCATGGAAACTTCCTTCTCGTGTGAGGCGGCGACGACTTCGCCCGCCCCGTCAATTCAGTCCGATGTCTGACCGGGGCGACGGCTCATCGCCAGCCCTTTCGACAGCAAACCCGCTAAATCAGTGGATAAACATTAACCGAATGTTCCACTTTCGTTCTGACCGCGCAAGCCCTACTTGGCGGCAGGGCCCTCGGCGATGGCGATCGGACGGCCCGTCTCGTCGCGCTGGATGGCGCCGGGGATGGCAAGACGACCGTCGCCGGTGCGCGCCATGGCGAAGAAGCGGCTGCCGGTCAGGCTCTTGCCGATCTTGACCCCCTCGCGGTCCACGAAGATGAACCGCCCTTGGTAGGCGCCGGCGATTTCCTGGTTCGATCCACCCATGCGCAGGAAGCGAAGACGCATCTCCTCCAGCCGCGCGGCGCATTGTTCGAGCTGGGGCTGGTCGTCGGCGATTTTCTGCAGGCGTGGCGGCGCATTGTCCGGCGTCGCCACGAAGTAGCAGGCGCCCTCGGCGAACTCATATTTGGGTTCGTTGGAGCAGGCGCCCAGCAGAGCAGTCCCGGCGATGGCGGCGAGGGCGACGAAACGCATCAGTTCATTCCCGTGAATTGGCAGTTGCGATCCTGCTCGGCCAGGGTCCTGAAACGGTTGTTGTCATTGGACTGTTCCACCCGGCGCGGCACCAGACGCAGGGTCGTATCGCCCCAGCGGCCGTATTGGGCGTCGCCCGGCCCGACGCAGGTTCCGGCGTAAAGCGCCTGAACGCAGGCGTTCAGGCTCATGTTCGGCGACAGGGTGCGCCAGTCGGAGCCGGTGTGGCGCAGGCAGGGGCTGCCACTGGCCACGGGTGTGGGGCGCGGCGCAGGCGTCTGTTCGACGGAGGCCGGCGGCGGGGTCTGGGCCATCTCGACCGCGGGCAGTTCGGGCGGCGGTGCGAAGGCGGCGGTCGGGGCGGCGGCCAAGGCGCCTGTGGCGTCCAGCCCCACGTCTAGAGCGTCCGTCGCCAGGCCATTGCGCTGGGCGCAGACCGCCAGGGTCGCCATGCCGACGAACTGGCCATCGACGAAGCAGCGCAGTTCCCGCGTCGGTTCCAGCGTGGGCGCCTCGGCCAGGTTGACCACCAGCCCGCCCTTGGACGCCGGCGGTGCTTCCGTCGTCTTGTCGCCGCCGCCCGTAAAAATCAGGGCGAGCACGACGGCGATGACGATCGCCACGCCGGCGCCGACCAACAGGATGACGCGGTTGTCTTTCGGAAGGGCCATGAACGGGCTTTCGCGGATGAGGAGGTCAATAACTCCGACCCGGCCTCGGGCGTCAACCGCCTTGACCGGTCACGACCGCGATCAAGCCGTCAGGCGGCTCAGCGCAGCCTGATAGTTGGCCAGTTGCGTCTGCTGATAGGCGGTCGAGGAGCCATTGCCGGTCTGGGTGTTGGTTATGCCGCCGGTCGATGGCGCGAGGGCGCGATAGGAGGACCGGACCGCCGTCATCGCCTGAGCCAGCGATTCGATGGCCGCCTTTATCGAGGCAGGATCGTTCAGGTTCAGCTTGTTCGACAGATTCAGCCCATAGGTCTTGATCGCGTCCTTGTCCGGCTTCACCGGACCGACGAAACCGGGCGTCAGGCCCAGCGCGCCCAAGGCGTCCTTGCCGATCGCCCCAGCGGAGATGACGGCGCCGTCCTTGTTGGCCGCCGTCTTGATTTCCAGGCGCTGGACGATGGGTTTGGCCTTCAGGTCGGTGATGACCTTGGCTTCCAACTGGCGGCCAGAGGCGGCGTTGATCTTCTTGGCCAGGCTTTCCAGCGTGTCCTTGGCGTCAATGGTCACGGTCACGGCGCGGCCGCCGGCTGCGGGGCTGATCGAAAACTGATCGCCGACGCGGGCCGAGGTGGCGACGGTCAGCAGCTTTGAGTCCGCCTGCATGATCTGGCCTTGAGGCAGGCCGAGGCGGTCGAGCACGCTGGCCCCGCCCGCTGCGATGCTCAGGCTGGTCGGCTTGGCCTGGTCGCCATCCGCTCGCCAGGTCCGATTGGATTGGACCGCTCCGCTCGCAAGGTCGATCTGGGCCAGATAGCCGGACGTCGGATCGTCCTTGCCGGCGCCTTCCGCCCGGTTCGTGCCGGTGATCCAGACCTTGCCGTCCTTGATGGCGACGTCGGCGGCGGTGTCCGCGCCCGCCCCGCCGAAATAGGTCAGTTGGTCGCTTGCCGAGGCCTGAAGGTCTGTCGACAAGGTGGCGATGAAGACATCGCTGCCGCCGGCATGCGCGTTGGTCACCGTGGCGATATCGAGGGCGGTGTTTTCGGTATGGCCGGTCACGACCACCTTGCCGTTCTCGACCGATATGCCGGCGATCGCGCCGCTGGCGTAGCCAAGGCCACGCGTTGAAGCCAGGCTCGGCACGCCGTCGGCGTCCAGGGTGAAGCGGCGCACGACAGCCTTCCCGTTCTCGACGCCGGCCGTATAGAGGTCGTTTCCTGACACCGTCATGGCCTGAACGGAATCGTCGCCGCTGGTGCCGAACTGCACGGTCGCGACGTTCACGCCCACGTCCGGGCCGTTGATCTTTATCGGCTTTTCCTGGAAAGCCTGAAGATAGGAATCCCAGCCGCCCAGGGCCGCATTGCCCGGCATGGCCGATTTCGAGCGACCGGCGACATAGACCATGCCGTCGGCGCCGAAGCGAACTTCGGTCGCCTCATCGGCCGCCTTGGCCCCGCGACGCTGGGTCCACAGTTCCTGGCCTGAACTGTCGAAGACAGAGACGAAACTGTCGGCCACGGACGCGTTGTCGCCGCTCTTGCCGGGTTCCAGCGCCCCGGTCACCGATCCGGCCAAGGCGACCCGGCCGTCATCGTCGATGGCGATGGAGAAGCCGTTGGCGCTAGAGGCGGCGCCGAGCAGCTTGGTCTGCATCAGATTGCCGGCGGAATCATATTTCATCAGGGCGACATCGCGCGCACCCTTGATCGGTTGACTGGCGTCGCCCGCCGTCAGTTCGGCGACGACCCAGACGGAACCGTCCGGGGCCACGGCGCTGGCCTTAACCGCGGCGACCCCGTCGGGCAGGTTGGCGTGCCCCACCCTGCCCTCGACCCAGAACGGATCGTCGACGCCCTGCTGGGCGGCCGGCGCCGCGCCGCCGTCGGCCTGGAACTTCAGCAGTTGGCCCGCCGTGCCGGTCTTTCCGACCCCTTGCGTCACATAGACGGCGTCGGAGGTGTCGACGGCCTGGAAGCTGATGGCTTCGCCGGTCCCGCCATTGACCTTCAACGCCCACTGATCCGGTCCGGCCGGCAGGGTGATGGTCTTGGTCCCGCTTTTGACGGTCTTCGGCTCGGCGGGGATCAACTGAGCGCTGATGCGCGTCGCGACGCCCGCGTCCTCCAGCTTGCCGTTCATATAGGCGGTGATATTGGCCAACGACCGATCGGTCGCACCTATCTCGGACAGGTCCATGGCGATCGCCTGCTCCCCGGCCGCCGTCTTGACGGTTACGGAGAACTTCACGTCGCCCTCGAAAGCCTTGATCGAGGCGGTGGGGTCGCCGTCGTGGATGGGGGCGGTGACGAAACTGGTCGGCGCCCGTTCCAGCGCATAGGTGCTCTTGACCGAGGTCTGGGCCACGCCCTGCACCAGCCGCATGTCTTCGAAACTGGCGGTGCTCAGATAGGTCGACAGTTCGGCCAGGCCTTCGCCGAAACGCTTGGACACCAAGGCGGCTTCCGACGCGCTCAGCCCCTTGACGCCAGCACGGTCGGCCAGGGCGCCCAGCGTGTTCAGGCCCTGATACAGGGCGAACATCTTGCGGTAGTCGGTGGAAGCGCCGGCCAGATCCAGGCTGACATTGCCCTCGTCGATCAGGCGACGGCCGCCCAGGGCCGCACGGACCAGGTCGCTGGCCTTCGCCGGTGTCGCCGTGGACGACCAGGGGGCCGTCGGTTGGGTCTTCTTGGTTTTGACGGCCGGGCTGGCGGTCGTGGCGGCGCCTGACGACGACGTCCCCGTCGTCGTTCCGAAAAGACCCAGCAGATAGCTGTTGTTGATCATTCAGACGGCTCCGACCCTATCGTGCGGCGGGCGTCGATAAGGAACCGTTAAGCTGTCCGATCAGCCCTTGAACAGCGACAGGATGACCTGCGGCGCCTGGTTGGCGATCGACAGGGCCTGAACGCCGAGTTGCTGCTGGACCTGCAGGGCCTGAAGGCGGGCGCTTTCCTTGGCAAGATCCGCATCCACCAGATTGCCGATGCCGGCTTCCAGCGCGTCCGACAGCTTGCCGACATAGGTGGTGTGGCGTTCGATCTGCTTGGACTGGGCGCCCAGTTCCGCCAGACGCGCGCTGCTGGTGGTGATGGCGGCGTTGACGGCGGCCAGGGCCGTGTTGGCGTTGGCCTGGCTGGTCAGGGTCGTGCCGGTCAGCGACAGGCCAGCGACGGTCAGGTTCTGACGATCCAGCGCGATGGTCTCGGCGCCGTCGGCGCTGGCTAGGAAGTTCAGCGTCGTCGTCGCCGAACCGTCCAGAATGTTGGCGCCGTCGAAGATGGCGTTGTTGGCGAACGAATCGATCGAGCTCAGCAGCGCCTGAAACTCATCATTGTAGGACGTGCGGGTGGCGGCGCTGGCGCTCGGGTCCGCCGCTGCGGTCGCCTTCTGCTTTAACTCCAGCAGGATGTCCGAGATCTGCTCGCCGGCCGCCAGCGAAACGTCGGCGATAGATGTCGCGCGGTTCAGGCTGGTGGTGACGGCTTCGAGCGATCCCCGGTCGGCGCGTTGACCTTGCGCGACCGCCCAGACCGCGGCGTTGTCGCGCGCGCCCTGAACCTTCAGCCCCGTGTTCACCCGGCTCTGCGTCGCCGCCAACTGGTCGTTGGTGCGGTTCAGATTCTGCAGGGCGATCATCGCCGAGGTGTTGGTGTGGATGCTGGTGGTCATGGCTTCAAGCCCCCGGACGTTCTGTGGGCTACAGGATTAACCATGAGTCGTAATCACATGGTTAACGCGCCGGAAACCATGATTGCGCCGTCCGGCGAGCCGGCGGCGTTAAAGAGTTTGAGCCCTGGCCTGTCTTCAGACGGCGGTATCGACCAGACGACCGCCGCGGTAGGTCGGGTCGGTGTTCAACTTCTCGACATCCTCGCGCGGCAACTGGCGGATCACCTCGCCCGTCACACGGTCCAGAACCTTGTAGACGAAACGGTTGTCGCCCATGGCCTCGATGGTCAGTCGAAAGCGGCTGGCGTCGTGGTTGTCGTTCCTGGCCGCCGGCGCCGGCGTTGCAGGCTGGATGGCGACCGGACTGACGGGAGGGATTTGAGGTACGCTTACTGATCTTGCGACATTGTCTGTCATGGCTCCACGCACAGGTCGTCCTGCGCCCTCTAGAGAAACAAACGATCAGCCGGAGCGGTCGCGAAACCGCTCCGGCCGCGCGTCTTAGCGGAACAGGCCCAGCAGGATCGAGCTGCCCTGGTTGGCGATCGACAACGCCTGCACGCCCAGCTGTTGCTTGGTTTGCAGGGCGGTCAGCTTGGCGCTTTCCTTGGCCAGATCGGCGTCCACCAGATTGCCCACGCCGGCTTCAAGAGCGTCCTGAAGCTTGTTGACGAAGGTGATCTGACGGCCCAGCGACTTGGACTGGGTGCCCAAGGTGGCCAGGGCGCTCGTCGTCGCCGAGATGGCGGCGTCGACGTTCGCCGCGGTGGCGTTAGCGGCCGTGACGCTGCCGGTGTTCACGGCGGTGATCGCCGCGTTCGAACCCAGTGCCGTCAGGCTGTTCACGCCATCGAAGGTCGCGCCGGAGATGGCCGAGGCGACTTCCAGACCCAAGGCGTTGTAGTCGGCCAGATAGGCCGTCTGCGCCGAGCCGGTCGACGAGGCGATGTTGACGGCGAGCGACTTCATCTCTTCCAGGGCGGAAGTGACGGAATCGCCGGCGGCCAGAGCCACGTCGGTGATCGACTGGGTGCGTTGCAGGCCGGCGCGAACGGCGTCCTGCGAGGCGGCGTTGGCGCGTTGCGACGTGGCGATCGCGAAGATCGCACCGTTGTCCTTCGCCGACGACACCTTCATCCCGGTGCTGATCCGGTTTTGGGTCGTGTCCAGCTGTTGGCTGGTCTTGTTCAGGCTCTGCAGAGCGACTGCGGCGCCGTAGTTCGTATTGATGCTGGGCATTTCTAGCCCTCCTTTTCACTTCGTGAGAGCCCCGGCGTTTTGCCGGGGTGAGCGTTTTGCTCGGGGTTCAAGGCCACGACCCCGCCGCCGGGACGGCGAGGTCTCCGGGCCTTAGCGGAAGAGGCTCAGCAGTATCGAGCTGCCCTGGTTGGCGATCGACAGCGCCTGCACGCCCAGCTGTTGCTTGGTTTGCAGGGCGGTCAGTCGTGCGCTTTCCTTGGCCAGATCAGCGTCCACCAGATTGCCCACGCCAGCTTCCATCGCGTCCTGAAGCTTGTTGACGAAGGTGATCTGACGCCCGACCGACTTGGACTGGGTGCCCAGGGTGGCCAGGGTGCTGGTCACGCCCGCGATCGCCAGATCGACGTTCGCGGTGGTGTAGTTGGCGACGGTCGGCGTGGCCGCCGTGAACATCGCCAGTTGGGTGTTCGCGCTGACCGCCGTGGCGGTGCCCAGGCGATAGGTGCCCGAACCCGTCTGGACGTCGGTGGTCGTGCCTGCCGCCGTGTTCAACAGGTTGACCCCGTCGAAGCTGGCGCCGGCGATCGCGTCGTTGATTTCCTTGCCCAGGGCAGTGAAGTCGGCCTCGTAGGCCGTCTTCGCCGAACCCGTGGACGAGGCGATGTTGACCGCGAGCGACTTCATCTCTTCCAGGGCGGAGGTGATGGTGTCGCCGGCCGCCAGGGCCACGTCGACGATGGACTGGCCACGTTGCAGCGAGTTGCGAACCGCGTCTTGCGAGGCGGCGTTGGCGCGCTGTTGCGTGGCGATGGCGAAGATCGCGCCATTGTCCTTGGCCGAGGAGACTTTCAGGCCGGTGCTGATCCGGTTCTGGGTCGTCTCCAACTGGGCGCTGGTCTTGTTCAGGCTCTGCAGGGCGACTGCGGCGCCGTAGTTCGTATTGATGCTGGGCATTTCTGGCCCTCCTTGTTCACTTCGTGAGATCCCCTGGCGTTTTGCCGGGGTGAGCATTTTGCTCAGGTCCGGGCGCCGGGAACCGACGACCGATCAGATGCGGCCTTGGCCCGACCGCCTCAGCGATCGGGCCGTGGGCCTTAGCGGAACAGGCTCAGCAGGATCGAGCTGCCCTGGTTGGCGATCGACAGCGCCTGCACGCCCA
>NZ_DAMBJX010000011.1:0-49485 GCF_032067225.1 Brevundimonas vesicularis
TGAGATAGCGCTTGGCGGCGAAGGTTTTGCCTGTGCGGCTGTCGCCGATGAGCACGCCCAGCGAGCCGCGGTCGGGAAAGCCTCCAACTACCGGTTTGTGAAATCGGGCTATGCCGTCGATGGCCTGTTTGAAACGGGCATGTTCGATGACGATCTTTCTTGTCAGATCCTGCCGTTCGCCGCGGGTCATGTGGGGGGGGGGTCAATCGTCATAGCAACCTTCCAGAGGGGCTCCTGAGAGGAAATCCAGGTCGTCATCGATAGGGTTGGCAGTGAACCGGTCACCGGGCTGCCCCCAGGTGTTCTGGCTCTTCGGCGGCGCCGCGGCGGCCGACAAAAAGCGCTTTTCTTTCACGCTCGGATCGCCGAGGGAGATGCTGCTGCGGCGATGTCGTTGCTCATTGCCGTCTAGGTATCTGGCAAGACCACGGCGCAGCTTCTTCGCCGACGGCGTGTTTCTCATTGAAGCGACAGTTTCCCGGAGCATGGCCCGGCTCAGCATCAGGTCATCGACGGTTACGTCGGCTCTGAGTACACGTTCAGCCGATCGTGCGAGATGGACCTTATGTTGGTGCAGCGTCGTCTTGGCGGCGTAGTCGCGATAGGCTGGAGCGGCCGGAAGGATGATAATCCGGTTGGTGTGATGGTCGAGGAAGGTGATTGATCCCAGGTCGAACGGATCACGCACGACCTCGTACCGGGTGGAGTGACCATCCTTCCCGCTCGATCTATGCTTCGGGTTTGCGAGCACGCTGGTGAGTTCAGGGGATTCGTAGAAAATCCGGTCCCACTCGATCCCCTGTCGGCCGATGGTGCGCTTCGCGCGATCTCCTGCCAAGCTTATGAACAGCTCGGGGGACGGCAACGGCGGACAGCTATATTTGGCGACCTTCTCCTTCCAGACCTCCAGGGGCACGTCCCCCGCGCCGCGGATGAAGCCCAACCCGCCGTTCAGTGTGGTGTGATAGATCTGGCATATCCAGAAGACCATCAGGCTTTCGAACATCTCGAGCGTGAGTGATGGCCCTTCGAGGTGTTCGTGGATGTCTCTGTCCTTGATGCTGCCCAACGTCGATCCGGGCAGGGAGTGGATGAGACCCGTATTCAAGCTGCCAAAGAATCGCTTCAGCGCACCCTTCAACCAGGGTTGTCGCGGCTTGAGCATGGTCACGTTGAAACCCAGTTCGTTGGCGGCGTGCTTAATGTTCAAGCCGATGAAGTGGAGAGCGTTGTCAACGTAGAGATTCTCGATCCGTCCGACGCAGGGCCAGGGAGCGGTCACCGCGGGAAATCGCGACAGGTCCTTGGGGAAATAGGTGCTTTTCAATCCTTGCAGGAAGGAGCGTAGCTGGGTTCTTCGAATCCCAAGCCGTAGCCTAGGATCATGGCCGTCGCCCGATCTCTGAAGATGATCAGATCGGGGCGGCCGTAAACAAGGCCGGCGTCGTCGATCACGCGGATGTCCAGCTTGCAGTGATCGACTTCCACGCTCTCGTAGGGGCGATCCGGCAGGGCCATGGTCTGCCCGGTGCTGTAGTGCTGGGCTACATAGGCGGCGCCCTTGCGAGCGAGATCTCGTTCGACGTTGTCGATCGCTTTGCACCGACGTTCGAAGGTGCGCAGCGACGTTCGAAGGTGCGCAGCGACGGCGGCCTGAGGCTTCCATCTTTTCGGCGATAGTCGGGGTAAAGATCGCACCCATCGAGCATGGAGCGCTCGCGCTGCGAAAAGGCCGCGACGCTCGCTTCGACCGCGCCGTAAGCCTGAATGACCGTAGTGTGGGGCGTCTTGTAGGCTTGGACGCCGCTTCGATAGCGTCATCCGCCCATGCGGGCAGGCGGCTCCCCGACCGACCTTTCGCGTCATCGCGGTCGGTCAGGCTCGCCAGGCCAAAGACGTCCGCATGGGTCTCATAGAGATTCAGCCAGGATAAGACCGTGGTAAAACCGGGCGCAGCCTCGCCGCGCTCGGTCGCCACAGCCTTGATCACAGGCAGCAGAGCGGCACGGCTGCGGGCAGGACCTCCTGGCAGGTCGAGGCAGGCTTTGACGTAGGCGTATTTGCGTTGGTTCTTCGCCGCGGCCTTCTCGCCGACCACCAAAGGCGACAATCGCGACCTTGCCCAAGCATCTCCATGGCGGACGATCAGCGCCCCTCCAGCCATCTTGGTTACCGCCTCCTCGTCGGTGAGGAAGAGGACGTCCTTATCGAAGCTGAGCAGATGCCAGCGGTTGCCGAGGCGGCGCTCGACGATATACTCGGTGCCATCGACAAGGACATGGCCGTTCACAGGCAGAGCGATCTTTGGCGTCAGGCAAGCGCTGGTCTGGCGGTGTTCGCCGATCGCGCCCGGCGCGATAATGACGGCACCGGGTGTGGTCACTGCGTGATCTCGCAGTCGAGAGACAGCGGCCGGGCGTGGTCGAAGACGACCTCGCCGCTCATGATCATCTGCAGAACGACGGAATAGGCCCTGGCGGTCTCGGCGCCGCGGTCGGCTGCAGCCAATATGACGACACCGATGGTGGCGGGCAGGCGGATCATCTCGAGAACCTGGCGAAGGACCAGCAGGGTCTCGTGGTCGGCGACGAAGGGCCGGTGTTGCAGCAGGATCTGACAGTTTGACAGTCGGGGCTGGCCGCGGATCTCGCTCTCGGTCAGCACGACCATCTCCAGCCCGTGGTCGTCCCGGTAGGCCTTACGAATGAAAGGTTCGCGCAGCGTCCAGGGCGCCACAGTCGAAAAAGTCCGGGATTTCGCTTCGAAGATCGTACAGGCGCCGGATCGGGTCTGGGCGACGACGTCGGGCACATATTGGCGTTTGACCGGCCAGGATCCCGGCTCTTCGCACCAGTAGGTGAGACGGTGCGGCTGGACGGCGAACCGCACGATGTCCGGATCGGCGGACAGCAGGGTGTGCATGTCGCGCTCCAGCGTGCTCTCGAAGAACCGCATCGCCTCGCTTTCGATCTTGTGCGACGAAGACCAACCCCGCCACGACGTTCGAGATGTGCGCCCGGGTATCTCCCTCATTGGGAGCGCCTGCCGGCCGAAGCCTAGATCTGCAGGAAATACGGTTGAGCGAGTTCGCATAGCTAACTAGTTCCGATGACCGCTGCCGCCTACTGTCTCCACCTCTTCAGATGTTTTCGAGACGCTAGACGGATTGCGAGGCTGATTGTTGCCGAGAAGCAACTTCCGACTGAGAGTTGGAATCAGACGGTCAGTGGACAGTTGGCTGCGTTGCATGGGCGTCAATCGTCTGCACCGGCGCCGGCTCTTCGGTCCCCCCTTGATCGTCGCTACTATAAAGAGGAACGTCGCCTGGAGCTTGGCGGACAAACCAAGCAGCGATGTCTGCCCAGACTTCCCAAGTCGGCTCGCGCCGCGCGCAGGCAACGATCGACTTCAGCAACTGCTTCCGAACGTGCCGGTGGGGCATGCGCGCTATTTCAAGCAGCATCTGCTCAACGGGTTCCGTTTGGATTTGATCGCAATCCTTTACGGGGATCACGGTAGCGCCGTCGAAGCAATCCGCGAGGTAGTCAGGCACGTCGTAGTCAGATTCGAAGACTTCCCAGGCGCGATCGACGGCGACCCGCAGACCATGAAGTGAGTTGTCCGACAGAATGCCGAAAACCAGCTCCCACGAAGCCAGCGCACGAAGAGCGGGTTCCTTAACACCTGAGATGACATCAACTGTATTAAGGAGTTCGCATTCCATATGCAGACAGTTTCTCATGACATCAGATGGAGGGTTATGATCACTTCCATCATCTTCTACCGTCACGAAGCAATCGATGGGCTGGTCAGTCATATTCAGTTTCCTTTGCGGCCAGGAGAGGCTGTCCACCGTCTACCTGACTCGCTTGACCGTGTCAATGACCCGCTTTAAAGAGTCGTTGATGCGTGTTGGGTAAGGAGCGCTATATGGCCAAGTTCCAAATTCGTTTGATGGGGGGCGGCGCTCTACCGCTCATGGAGACGTGGCACTCGGATTTGGAGGCGCTCGCCGACGACTTGGTCTACTCGCGGTTTCTGACCGGCGAGCTCGTTGATCTCGAGACAGGCGAGAGTGGGCCTAAGGCACTTGTCGCGGTATGTCGGATTCAGATGATCATCGAAGCAGACGCATGACAATCAGCAACCGCACGCCTGTCCCGGACAAGATCACCTTCACCGAGTTTTTGCCCGCTGAAGTCGCAGCGATCACAGGCCTCAACGTCGAAACGCAGCGCGTGTGGCGCCGCCGCGAACAGCTTCCCGGATCGGGCACGCCTGCGCGCTTCTCTCCCTTGGACGTGGCTGAAATTTTCATTCGGTACCAGTTTTCGCTCCACGGCCTTCCGCCCGGACAGAGCCAAGCGATCGGGCGTGCCTATGCGCCGACGCTCCTTTACTTCGCCCTCATTAACGTTGACGGCGCATGTGAAGTGATTGGCTCGAAGGATGATGTGGATCTTTTCGTCCACGCGTTCGAGGACGGTGAGGGGCCCGCAGGCCAGATCTCCTCCGCGACCAATGTTACCCGCTATCTTTGGCATGCCGGCGAAGCCGTGCGTGAGACGAACGACTTGGGCGAGATCACAGCCGCCAACGGACATGTGTCGGCGTCGTTTGTTGACCTCGTCGAAGCTGGAGTCCGTTTAGCCGAGGCCGCGCGTCGCCCCCTGGTCACAGTCGAATTCCCCACGGTCGACAATGATGTCCGCCGTATCCGTCGGTTAACGGGCGGTCAAACGTAGCGAGCCGTTAAGGAGGAGCTTCTCCGCTCAATCTCCCTGCCCGTTCCAGGGCATCGCTCCTTGGCGCTAATCTCGCTTTTTCGATGCCGATCGATCTAGATTTACGCCCAACGAGGTGAGAAACTGCAGCCCAAAATTGCGGTATGCCGACAGAAACTGCAGCAGATCGTATGAATTGAGCGAGAAACTGTGGCTCTCATCATTACGAACTGCAGCAAGCGGAAACGAGCCCCACTCGACCCGGACCTGCGCGCTGTGCAACTGGAGTGTGGCGCGCTTAACGCAGTCGCTTCTCGGGGTCGATTGACTTGAGACAGTGATCGATGGAATCGCACTGCTCGCATTTGAAATAGAGGTGGAAGAAGGTCTCGTCATAGGTCGGCGTCACGACCTTCTTGGCGATGCCCGGCAGCACGTTCGCGCAGAAATCATCAACCAGCCGCAGATAGGGAGCGAGCGCGAAACGCTCGACAGCCCAGTCCTCGCCGCTGGCGAACCCGTCGTCGGGGATACGCCATATCTCCCCATGGTCATCCAGCGACGGGCCGGCGGGCAGATCCATCTCCGCCAGCAGGGTTTCGAGAACCCGGACGTAGAAGGCGACGTGGGTCTTGTGAAAGGCGGTCGCCCGACGCGTCGCCTTCACGTCGATGATTGTGAAGACCGGGCACCCGCCCGGCGTCGCCGGAGCGCGCCGGATCAGGTCCGGCAGGTTCCGCTTCAATGCGAGGTCCGTGCCCGCGAGAAAGGCTGGCGTACCGTTCGGCGTCAGATTGGCTTGGGCCGCAAACGGCGTCGGGCTGCGCCCTTGAAGGAAGGCTGCAGTGACCTTCTCTTCCAGCGGATCACGTCGCCGGGAAGGCTGTAGGACGCCCCGTTCACAATGGAGTTTGGCGACGACCCGGTTCTCAAACTCGACCCCTTCGTCCGCCCAAGACTTCTTTTTGACGACCTTGGCGACGGGCACCGCGCTCAGCTCGGCGTCGGTGAACAACTCGTAGCGAGTCTTCCGCTCGCACCTGTACTGGAACCACGACTTGATCGTGGAACCGCTGAAGGTTCTCGCCATGGGCCCCTGCGACTGATTGCGAATCAAACCGCGCGAATCCGGTTATTATAAAGGCCTTCCCACATCGATTTCTGCAACCCTAACCAGTCCGATGCGCAAGGTGCATACCGAGTTGAAAAAGATCTCCGGCAGGCAATGGTACGGGCACTACAGTGCCTGTTCGCTCAAAAGACGCTAGGCCGCTTGGTCGCCAGCATAGGATTGTTGATAGGCCAGCTTCCAGTCGTGGGCGGATGCTTGGTCTTGTCTGCTGTCGGAGACGCTGCTTCCGAGAAGCGCCAGGAGCGGAAACCGCCCAAGGTCCGAAAACGCGACATTCAGATAACTGAGCTGTCGTTCGTGAACGGCTGCAGGGTCAGAACCATCCGCACCAGTTCGGACAGGCTTCCCGCCTGCATTTTCGACATCAGGTTAGCGCGATAGACCTCGACGGTGCGCGGGCTGATGTCGAGGTCGTAGGCGATGACCTTGTTGGCGTGCCCCTCGACGAGCCCCTTCAGCACATCCCGCTCCCGGCCGGACAGGCTGTCGAAGCGGGCGGCGATCTCCCGGCGCTCGGCCTCCGCCGACGCCGCTTCGCCGGCCTTATCGACGACGCGCCGGATCGCCGCCAGCAGCAGGTCGTCGCCGAACGGCTTCTCGATGAAATCGGCTACCCCGGCGTGCATCGCCTCGATCGCCAGGGGCACGTCGGCATGACCGGTGATGATGATCACCGGCTCGCGTGATCCGCCGTCACGCAAGCGCCGCGCCAGTTCGATGCCGGTCATCTCGGGCATGCGAACGTCGGTGACGATGCAGCCGGGCGATCGATCGGACGCGGCGAGAAAGGCGACAGCGGACTCATGGGTGCGGACCGTCAGATCGGCGGTCTCCAGCAGGAAGGCGATCGAGTCCCGCACGGCGGCGTCGTCATCGATCACATGGACGACGGTTTCATTCGCCATCGACCGGCTCCTCTTCAAGGTGGGCGCGCTGCAGGGTGAAGTGGAAATCGGTCCCGCCCGCGTCGTTGGCTTCAAACCAGATTCGGCCGCCGTGGGCCTCGATGATCGTGCGCGAGATCGACAGGCCGACGCCCATGCCGGTGCGCTTGGTCGTCACGAACGGCTGGAACAGCTGGTCCGCCACCTCAGGTAAAATCCCCGCCCCGGTGTCGGAGACCGTGATGCGCACATGCTCGTCGTCGATCGTGGCGACCGTGATCCCAAGGTCCCTGACCGACGCATCCTCCATCACATCGACGGCGTTGCGGATCAGGTTCAGTAGCACCTGCTGCACCTGAACCTTGTCGGCGACCACCCGGTCGGCGGCGGGATCGACATCGAAGCGAACGCGGACGCCGTGCTCGCGCGCGCCGACCAGCGCCAGGGCGCTGGCCTCCTCCACCAGCTTGGGCAGGTCCTCGATGCGCCGCTCGGTCTCTCCCCGCGCAACGAAATCACGCAGACGGCGGATGATGACGCCGGCGCGCAGGGCCTGCTCAGCGGCGCGATCGACGGCGTCCGCCACCCGCTCGAGCGGGACCGTCTCGGCCGCCAGCAGACGCCGCGAGCCCTTCAGATAGTTGGCGATGGCCGTCAGCGGCTGGTTCAGTTCGTGCGCCAGGGCCGACGCCATTTCGCCAAGCGCGGTCAGGCGCGAGACGCGCACCAGGTCGGCCTGGAGCTCCTGCAGGCGCGCCTCCGCCTGCTGCCGCTCGGTCAGGTCGCGAACGAATCCGGTGAAGAAGCGTCCTTCGGCGGTGCGCATCTCGCCGACAGCCAGCTCCATCGGAAAGGTCGAGCCGTCCCGGCGCTCGCCCACGACCACCCGGCCCAGGCCGATGATCCGCCGCTCACCGGTGCGATAGTACCGCTCCAGATAGCCGTCGTGCGCCTCGCGGTGGGGCGACGGCATCAGGACGCTGACGTTCCGGCCGACCGCCTCGTCCGCCGTCCAGCCGAACAGACGTTCCGCCGCGGGGCTGAAGGCCCGCATGACCCCCTTGTCGTCGATCAGGATCATGGCCTCCGGCACAGTGTTGAGGATCAGGCGCAGATGGGTCTCGCGGCCCGAAAGCTCGCGGTGCGCGCGCTGAAACCACTCTCCGCCCAGCGTTACGGCGGCGGCGACGATGAGGAACAGCAGGGTCTCCAGCCAGGACGGGTCCGTGGTCCGCGCCAGTGCCAGACCGCCGAACAGCCCCAGCAGCGTCGCGAAGACGCCTGGCCCGGCGCCCCCGAGCGCCGCGCCGACCACGACGGCCGGCACGAAGATCAGGAAGGACGCCTGCGCGTCCAACGGGTCCGGCAGTTGCAGCCGCACCAGGGCCGCCAGGCCGGCGACGAGCAGCGCCGCCCCCGCAGCGATCCACGGCGAGTGCGGTCGGATCAGGGCCGACGGCGAGGTGATCGGCGATCGGAAGACGCGCATCGATCCTTCCCTACCCTTTCCGGCCACCGCTCCGCGCCTCCGCAATTCCCCCTAGGGTCAAGACCCAAATACCGGGATGCAGGGAGTGATTCTACACCGCCGTCATCGCCAGACGCCGGATGGACCGGCGGACATCCCAAGGATACAGGCCATGAGCGCCCCCCTCGTCGATCTCTCCATCCACCACCAGCCCAAGGGGCTGTCGGACCGCGTCGCCTTCGGCTTCACCAAGCTGCTGCGCTGGTGCGCCGACACCTTCTTCGCCAAGCGCTACGGTCACCGCGCCGTCGTTCTGGAGACGGTCGCGGCCGTGCCCGGGATGGTCGGTGCCACCATCAACCACCTCAGCTGCCTGCGCCGCATGTGCGACGACAAGGGGTGGATCAAGACGCTGATGGACGAGGCCGAGAACGAGCGCATGCACCTGATGACCTTCATCGAGGTGGCCAAGCCGACCCTGTTCGAGCGGTTCGTCATCGTCTCGGTGCAGTGGGTCTTCTACCTGTTCTTCTTCGCCCTCTACTTGGTCTCCTCCAAGACGGCGCACCGCGTGGTCGGCTATTTCGAGGAAGAGGCGGTGATCAGCTACACCCACTACCTGGCCGAGATCGACGAGGGCCGCAGCCCCAACGTCCCCGCTCCGGCGATCGCCAAGGCCTATTGGGGCCTGCCCGAGGTCGCCACCCTGCGTGATGTGGTGCTGGTCGTCCGGGCCGACGAAGCCCACCACCGCGACGTCAACCACGGCTACGCCAACGAGCTCGGCGGCCTGCCGGTCCCGGCGGTGGCGCCCTGCCCGCCCCACATCGCCCTCGAGCCCACCTGGAAGACTGCAGCCTGACCCACGTCGTTAGACCTTGTGAAGCCCCGGGCCATCCGCCCGGGGGCTTTGTTTTACCGCCCACGCCACGACTGCGTTGCGCCATGAGCGGACGTTGGCTCCCCGCGGGACATCGGACGTAATCGGGCCCCCGGTCGAACCCTGGAGCGGCATAGGGCGGCTTGAGAAATGCATTGTCGCGTGAGCTTCCCGAAACGTCCTGCGTTTCAGACGACCGGCATTGTGGTCTCTTCCCTAGGGCTTGATTCACACTCTCGACTGCATCATGCCGCCAGGTTCGGGCGGGCCAGTTATGGAGCGAGTAATGGCGCGCATTCTGATCGCGGACGATGACCCGCTACTGCGGGCCTTGCTGCAGCACAAGCTGGCGGCGGAGGATCACCAGATCTTCGCGGCCGAGCATGGCGGCGAGGTTCTGGACATGGTCAGGGATCATGCGCCCGATCTGATCGTTCTCGACGCTATGATGCCGGTGATGGACGGGTTCGAGGTGCTGCGCAGGCTCAAGGCCGGCGCCGGTACGCGCGACATCCCCGTGATCATGCTGACCGCCCTGAAGCGTGAACAGGATGTGGTCGGCGGGCTGCAACTGGGCGCCGCCGACTATCTGGCCAAGCCCTTCATTCCCGACGAACTGGTGCAGCGTATCCGACGCCTGCTGGCCACGGCGCAGATGGAGCAGGGGCATGATCGTTCAAGACGTCCCGGCTGAGGTCCGCATCGACCCGACGGCGCTGTATGAAGCGGCGGTCGCGGATCGGCGGGCGGGACGCAACGAAGCGGCCCTGGAGAAACTGGATCGCGTCCTTCAGTCCCGTCCCGGAGATGTGGACGCCCGCCTGAACCGCGCGCTTGCCCTGCTGGCGCTGCATCGGTCCATCGAGGCCGAGGCGGATTTCCGCGCGGTTCTGGACGCCGCACCGGACTATGTCGACGCCCGCGTCGGGTTGGCCCGTGCCGCGCAACGCCGGGGCGATCTCGCACAGGCCCGGGTCGAGGCGGGACGGGCGCTGGCCGCCGCGCCGGACCGTCCCGATGTCCGCGCGCTGAGGCCGACGCTCGGGCTGCCGGCCGTCTGGAGAGTGGATTTCGACGTCTCCCGCAGCCGCCTCGGCGCAGGCCTTCCGGACTGGAGCGAGGCCCGCCTGGGCGCGGTGCGGACGCTGAATGACCGGTGGAGCTTCGGCGCCGCGGCCGAGTGGACCGAACGGTTCGGTCAGGACGACGTCTTCCTTGAGGGGCGCCTGGACCACCGGATCGGAGCGGGCGGCGTCTATGTGGCCTTGGGCGCTGCGGTGGAGGCCGATTACCGGCCGGAAGCCTCGTTGCGGGCGGGCGCCGACGTCCCCCTGAGCGGCGGGATCAGCGCGACGCTGGACGCCTCCACCGCGCGCTTCGCCAGCGGGACGGTGAACAGCCTGCAGCCCGGTCTGGCCGCCGAGCTGGCCGATGGCCGCCTACGGCTGGCCGCGCGCTGGATCAATGTCTGGGACGAAACCGATCAACGGCGGGACGGTTATGCCGTCAGCGTCCAGTGGGCGGCCACCGACCGTGTGCGGCTCCGTCTGGATCACGCTGATGCACCGGAAACCAGCGAAGGCGTGACCGTCGACGTCAGCGCCGTCAGCCTCGGCGCCGAAGTCGATCTGACCGACCGGTCCAGTCTGCGTTTCGGTGTCCTGAAGGAGGACCGCGGGGCCTATGACCGCGAGGCGATCAGCCTCGGGTTGGGCTGGCGCTTCTGGTGAGCCTGCTTGGTCTCCTGTGGGGAATTTCGCTGGTCATGGGGCTGGCGGCGGTCGCTTGGATGTTCGGGCTGATCATCGCCCGTCTGTTCCGGGAGCGCAGCGACGCCCGTCGCGCCGCGGATCAGGCCCGCGTGCGGGCCGTGTTCCTCGACATCCTCGGCGGCGACCTCGAGGCCCCGATGCGCCTGAAGCCCTACCGCCGCCGGGCCCGGCTCATGGCCGAGGCCGTGCTGGATGTGCTGGGCCTGATCCGCGGCGCGGAACGGGAACGGCTGATCGAGGTCCTGGCCGGGATGGGCGTCCCCGACCGGCTGCGCTCCCGCCTCGATCGCGGGAGCAAGGCGGGCCGGATCGCGTCGGCCGAGGCGCTCTCCGCCTTTCCGGAGGCGGCGACGGTGGACGCCCTGCGAGGCGTCCTTCAACGCTCGCGTGACGGCGATCTGAGGGTCGCCATCCTGATTTCGCTGCTCGATCTGGACGCGGCCCCGCCTTTGAACGCCCTACTGCACGACATCGCCGCGGGCGGGCTGCACGATTCGCTGCTGTACGAACCGGTCATCCGGCGCGCCGCCGAGGCCGCGCCGGCAGAGGCGCTGGACGCCTTCATGCTGTCGACCGCGCCGGCGGTGACCCGCGCCCTTCTGGCGGACGCTTTGGGCGCGGCGGGCGACTACCGCGCTGTCGAGCCCCTGATGCGCAGCGCGGCGGCGCCCGAGCTCGAACTCCGGATCGCCTCCATCCGCGCGCTCGGCGTGCTGGGCCATCCCGCGGCCGCGCCGGCGATCATGACCGCGCTGGAGGACGAAATCTGGGAGGTCCGGTCCGCCGCGTGCGAGGCCGCCGGGCGCATCGGCCTGATCGAGGCCGCGCCCCTGCTGGTCCAGTCCTTGGCCGATTCCGCCTGGTGGGTGCGGTTCCGCGCCGGCGAGGCCCTGGCAATGCTTGGTGACAAGGGCGTCGCCAGCCTGCGGATCGCCGCCCGAGCCGATGAGGACCTCATGCGCCGCGCCGCCTCGCTGGTTCTGGCGGAGCGCGGTCTCTCGGAGGCGACGTTGTGACACACGAGATCGCTGTCCTGATGGTCGGTTTCGCCCGTTCCATCGCCCTTTTCGTCATCGGAACGGGGGTGGCCCAGAACCTCATCTATCTGTTCCAGCTGTTGCTGGCGGCCCGGGCGCTCGCGACTCGGCCACCGATCCCTCAGCCGGCGGTTCTGTGGCGGCGCTATGCGGAGGCCTCTCCCCCGATCGCCCTGCTGGCGCCCGCCTACAACGAGGCGATGACGATCGTTCAGAGTGTGCGCTCCCTGCTGTCGCTCCGTTATCCCAGCTTCGAGGTGATCGTCATCAACGACGGGTCGAAGGACGCCACCCTTCAGGTGCTGATCGACGCCTACGAGCTCAAGCTTGTCCAACGGCACTATGATCAGGCGCTGGACCATCAGCCGATCCGGGGCGTCTATGCGGCGACCCATCAGCCTCGCCTGATCGTGGTGGACAAGGAAAACGGCGGCAAGGCGGACGCGTTGAACGCGGGGATCAACGTGTCCCGGGCGCCCATCTTCTGCGCGATGGACGCCGACTCCCTGTTGGAGCCTGACGCCCTGCTGCGCGCGGTCCGGCCCTTTGTGGAGGACCCGGAACGTACGGTCGCCGTGGGCGGCACAGTCCGCATCGCGAACGGCTGCGTCATCCGTGACGGACGGGTCCTGGAGGTGCGCCCGCCCCGTAACCTGCTGGCCCTGCTGCAGACGGTGGAATACCTGCGGGCCTTCCTGATGGCCCGGCTCGCCTGGAGCCGGATCAACACCCTCACCATCATCTCCGGGGCCTTCGGCCTGTTCCGGCGCGCGCGGGTGATCGAGGCGGGCGGCTACACCCACGGGACGGTTGGCGAGGACATGGAGCTGGTGGTCAAGTTGCACCGGCTCATGCGCAACCAGGGCCGCCCGTACCGGGTGGCCTTCGTGCCGGAGCCGGTCTGCTGGACCGAGGCGCCGGAGGACCTGAGGGTTCTGGGCCGTCAACGCGCCCGCTGGCATCGCGGCGCGCTGGAAACCTTCGAGCGGCACTGGGATGTGATGTTCCGGCCCCGTTACGGCCGACTGGGGCCGGTCGGCTTCGGCTACATCTTCCTCGTGGATGTGCTGGGCCCCATCGTCGAGATGCTGGGCTACATCCTAATCCCGGCCTTCTGGGTGCTGGGCCTGCTGTCGCTCGAGTACCTACTGGCCTTCCTGGCGGTCAGCTTCACCTTCGGCGTGGTGATCTCCGTCGGCGCGCTGGCGCTTGAGGAATCCGAGTTGCGCAGGTTCCCGCGCGCCCGGGACCTCCTGCTGCTGACCGGCATCGCGGTGCTTGAGAATTTCGGCTACCGCCAGCTGAACAACCTCTGGCGCCTGCGTGGCGTCTGGCAGTACCTGCGCCGCAGCCAATCGTGGGGAACTATGACCCGCCGGGGCTTCAGCCCTCCGGTGTGACCAGCGCCGCCTCCAAGGTCCGGATCAGGTGATGGATTTCGTCGCGTGACGGTGTCCCGCCCGCGGCGAACGCGTCGTCCGCCGCGCCGGCGGCCAGACTGATCTCCGGAAAGCCGAAGGTGCCCGCCGCGCCCGACAAGCTGTGCACCAGACTGCTTAGCGCTTCAGGGCCGAGGTCATCGCGCGCCAGCAGGTCCTCAAGCCGCACCACATCACCGGCGCAACGCTCCAGAAAGCGCGCCCGCAAGGCCGCGAGGACGTCCGTCATCGCCGGGCCGCGAGAATGGCCCGCACGTCTTTGGCCAGGGTCATCGGATCGAACGGCTTGATGATGACGTCGAGCGCTCCAAGCGCCCGGTAGTGATCAACCTCACCTGACTGCGCCCGCGCGGTCATGAAGATGACCGGGGTCTGCACATGCTCGGGCCGCTCCCGCAGACGCCCCAGCGTGCCGGGCCCGTCGAGGTGAGGCATCATCACGTCCAGCAGGATGACGTCCGGGCGCAGGCCGCCGTCCAGAACCGACAGCGCCGCCTGTCCGGAGGCCGCCGAGGTCAGGCTTATGCCCGGGTCCAGCTCCAGCGCGAACGCCGCCACCTCGCGGATGTCGTCCTCGTCGTCGACATGAAGAACGGTCAGTGCGGTGCTCATGAGCGGCCTCCGGAACTACGGGTCAGGCGACGAACTGTCCGCGCCAGCTGGGTCAGGGACATCCGAGACTTGATCAGCACCGCCTGAACCGCCGGCGCCGCCTGACGGTCCGTATCCTGCGCGGAATAGATGACCACTGGGATGGTTCGCCCCTCCTCATCTGTCAGTTCCGGCAGCAGGTCCAGACCATGCCCGTCCGGCAGCCCCAGATCGAGGATCACGAGGTCCGGACGGCGGTCCTGCAGGGCCTCACGCGCCTCGGCGAGGCTCTCGACGCCGCGAACCTCGACTGAGGTCAGGGCCTGTCGCGTCACCTCCAGAATGTCGCGATCATCGTCCACATGCAGCACGACCGGCTTGGCGTCCGCCCGGGCGAGGGCCAGCACCGCCAGGCGCAGACGCGATGGATCGACCGGCTTCTCCATCCAGTCCGCCACCTCGAGCGACCGTCCCCTCACCTTGCCGCGGGCGACGTCGCCGGACACCACGATCACGGGCATGGCGCGGGTGTCCTCGCCGGCCTTCAGAGCCCGGATCAGACTGACGCCGTCCGCGTCCGGCAGATGAAGGTCGACCAGCCCCAGCGCATAGCGCCCGGCCCGGGCCATGGTCAGGGCCTCGCGGGCGGTGGCGGCGACGTCGGCGTCATAACCCTCCTGCGCCACCATCTCGGCAAGGATCCTGGCGGCGTCCGGATCGTCCTCGCAGATCAGGATGCGGCCCACGCCCCGGCTGCTGGCCTGTTCAGGCAGATCGAGCGGGAGGTCCAGATGGAAGGTGGCGCCGTCTCCCTCGGCGGACTCGAACCACAGCCGTCCGCCGTGGCGTTCGGCGATCTCACGGGCGATGGCGAGGCCCAGCCCCGTCCCGCCCTTGGCCCGGGTGTCCGTCGAGTCCGCTTGAGCGAACTTGCCGAAGATGCGCGAGCGGAAGGCCTCCGGAATGCCTGGACCGTGGTCGGTGACGCTGAGGCGTGCGATCCGGGCCTCGGGATTGACAGTCACCGCGACTTCCCCGCCCGCGGGCGAGAATTTCGCCGCGTTGGACAGCAGGTTGGTCACCACCTGGATCAGCCGGTCCGCATCGCCCCGCACCGGGGCCGGATCACCCTCGCCGAGACTCAGCGAGACGCCGAGCTGATCCGCGTAACCCCGAACGCCGTCGATCGACCGCGCGGCGATCTCCCTCAGGTCGAGCGGCGACATGGCCAAGATCAGCTTGCCGGACTCCAGCTTCTCGACATCCAGGATGTCGTTGATCAGCCGCACCAGCCGCTGGCTGTTGGAATGGGCGATGCCGATCAGGCGCGCGGCCTTGTCCGGAAGCTCCCCCCCGGCTCCACCGGCCAGCAGGCCCAGCGACCCGGCGATGGAGGTCAGCGGCGTCCGGAGTTCGTGACTGACCGTCGAGACGAAGGCGTCCTTCATCTCGGCCACCCGCCGCCGCTCGGTGATGTCGCGCACCACCGCCACAACATGTCGCCCGGTCGGCAGGTCCATGGCGCCGAGCGCCACATCGGCTGCGAAGGTCTGCCCGTCCCGCCGCTTGCCGTTCAGCTCCCGCAGCAGACCGTCGGCCAAGGCGCCCTGGCTGGCGCCCAGACGGTCCAGGAACGAGCCTTCGCCGTTATTCGCCAGATCGATCAGGACGCCAACGTCGCGCCGGACCAGGTCTTCCGCGCGCCAGCCGAACATCCGTTCGGCCGCCGGATTGAGCGTCTCGATGCTGCCGCTGGGGTTCAGGGTGATGATGGCGTCGAAGGCGCTGTCCAGGGTGGCGGCATGCCGCGCCGCGGCCGCCTCCAGGCGTTCCAGCAGTGCGCCGCGCGTGGCCAGATAGCGCCAGACCAGAAACGCCGCGCCCGCTGCTGTCAGCACCAGCGCGAGGAACAGGGCCACCACCAGGATTTCGGTTCGCGCCGTGCGGCCTTGGGCCCTGTCGGACAGCTGGGCCAGATGGTTGGCCTCGTATCGGGTCATGTGATCCACCACCCGGCGGATATCGTCCATGGCGGCCTTGCCCTCGCCGGTCGAGACCTGCGCGGAGGCGGCTGCGGCGTCACCGCCTTGCCGCAGGCTGATCGAGCGTTGCATGATCTGCCGCTTCCGGGCGATCTGGCGTGACAGGTTCCGATAGTTCCCGGTCTGCTCGGCATTGCCTTCGTAGAGGCCGCCCAGCGCCGTCATCTGGCTATCAACACGATCCAGCGCGTGATCGTAGGGTTCGAGGAAACTGGCGTTGCCGGTGATGATGTACCCCCGCTGGCCGGTCTCCGCGTCCTGCATCAGCGAGAACACCGACTGAATCTGGAGGCGCGTGTCGTAGGACCGCTGCACCGCCGCCCGCAAGGCCCCGGCGCTGGCGAACTCTCGCCTGAGCTCTACCCCGGTCAACACCAGCAGAACGCCGAAAATGGCGGCCGCAAGGGAGACCACCAGCTGGTATCGCCGTTTTTCGGATTGACGCGCGACGGGAGTCATCGGTTAAACCGCAAAGGCAGATACATCCGCAGGTTGACCATGAAAGTGTGTGTCATCGAGGACGATCCCCTGATGCTGGGCCATCTGGAGGATATGCTGAAGCGCATGGGTTACCAGGTCATGACCGGCGGTTCGGTCGATGAGGGTCTGGAAATCGTGCGGACCTGGGAGCCCGACGCGGTCGTTGTCGACATCCTGATGCCCGATCGCGACGGCCTGAACTTCATCCTCGAGACCCGGCATCTGAGGGAGATCATGCGGGTGGTCGCCATCACCGGCGGCGGCCGGCTGGGCCCCGGCCCGATCCTGCAGATGGCCTCCGGCCTGGGGGCCCACGCCACCCTGACCAAGCCGATCACCGAGGATGCGTTGAAGGCGGCTCTATTATTAGCCTGAGACGTGGCTTGATCCTTCATCTTCCGAGCCGGGGGGCCAGTCTTTCCGAACCGCCACCCTCAATCAGCAAGAGGCTCACTGGGTTTGGTTCGGATGCAGCCCGAAAGCGGACAGGTGGAAGGTCAACCAAGAGTCAGACCCGCTCATTGGCGACTGATCTACAACTGACCCAGAAGCGGACGTCGCCAAAGACTGCGTTGAGCCCGAAGCGGCCACGACGGCTTCCGATTGCCGGGCAGCCCGGAGTTATGAGGCGGCCCCGAGACCGCGGGGCGGGCCCATGAGTCCAGTTATCTTTGACGGAGTCTAACTAGTTGTGACGTCCGACATGGATGGTGACTGGAGGCGGGATCGAACCGCCGACCTGTGGGTTATGAATCCACCGCTCTAACCATCTGAGCTACCCAGTCCCGGGCCCTGCGCGTGGCCGGGGCCAGCGCGAAAGAGGCGTGCCTATATCGCCGTCGGGCGCGCGGTTCAAGTCGTCTCGGACCAGAACCTGCGGCGATAGAGCGCAAGACGCCTTGAGGCAGGAACGGTAACGCTGGCCTCGCCGTTTCTTAACGACTGCATAAAGCCCAGCCGGAGCTCGCCCTTCATGCGCCTGATCGTCGCCGCCGCCTCGACATCCCTGCTCGTTCTCGCCGCCGCCTGTGGCGCAAATAGCGAGAGCGCCGGCGCTGCGCCTCAGGCCGGGGCCCCGCTGGAAACGCGTCCGGCGAACAATCCCGATCAGCAACCGGCCTTCGCCGGCCAGACCCGCGCGCCGGGCGTCAAGACCGAACAGTCCATGACCCACACGGTAGTCGCCTCGGGCCTTGTCCATCCCTGGGGTCTGGCGGCCCTGCCCGACGGTCGCTGGCTGGTGACTGAAAAGCCGGGTCGTCTGCGCATCATCACCGCCCAGGGCCAGGTCGGCGAACCGGTCGCCGGCCTGCCCGCCGTCGATGCGCGCGGTCAGGGCGGTCTGCTGGACGTCGTCGTCGGACCGAGCTTTGCGCAGGATCGCATGATCTATTGGAGCTATGCCGAACCCCGCGAGGGCGGCAACGCTACCTCGGTCGCGCGCGGCCGTCTGCCGGACGACGGATCACGCGTCGAGAACGTCCAGGTCATCTTCCGCGCCCTGCCCGTCTATGACGGCGACAAGCATTTCGGGTCGTCCCTGGCCTTCGCGCCGGACGGCAAGCTGTTCATCACCCTGGGCGAACGCTCGGACAAGCCGATGCGGCCCCAGGCGCAGGATCTGGGCTCGCACATGGGCAAGACCATCCGCATCAACGCCGACGGCACGGTCCCGCAGGACAACCCCTTTGTCGGCCGTGCCGGCGCCCTGCCGGAAATCTGGAGCCTTGGACACCGCAACGTCCAGGGCGTCGCCGTTCAGCCGGGAACAGGCGCCATCTGGACCATCGAACATGGCACGCGCGGCGGCGACGAGGTCAATCTAGACAAGGCCGGCGCCAACTACGGCTGGCCGGATGCGGCCTACGGCGTCGAGTATGCGGGCGGCGCGATCAACAGCGGCGCGACGAAAAAGGACGGCACCGAACAGCCCATCTATTACTGGGATCCGGTGATCGCGCCCGGCGGCGCGACCTTCTATCAGGGCGCCATGTTCCCCGGCTGGGACGGCAACCTGCTGGTCGCAGGCCTGAAGGAAAAGCATATTGCGCGTCTGGTGATCCAGAATGATCGCGTGGTGGGCGAAGAGCGCCTGCTGACGGACCTGGGCGAACGCATACGCGATGTGGCGGTCGGCGCCGACGGATCGGTCTGGGCCATCACCGACGAGCAGAACGGCAAGCTGGTCAGGCTGTTGGCGACGCAGTAGTCTTCGAGGGCCGGGGGGCTATGCGGAGCGGTTGACGCTCCAAAGGGAGCACCGAACCATGCGTATCCTCATCTTCTCCGTCGCCTTTGTCCTGCCGCTGCTTTCGGGCTGCGGCACGATGGGCGCGACCAATAGGTATCAGCAGGAATTGAACGCTCTGGAAGCCGCCTGCACGCGTGACCGTGGCATTCTGACGCCGACCGGCGTTCAGACCGGCCGTCCGCAGACCGAATACGCCTGCAAGATCACCGGCGGCGCCACGCGTATTCCGCCGCGCTGACCGCAGGCGCTCGGCCGGCGTTTCCACGCTCTCATACCGTCAATTTGGCGAGGCATCCGCCTCAAGCAGCCGCAATCACGCGGCTTATTACTTGACGTTGACGTAAACGTAGGGTTCTTGGCGTCCACGCTTGGAACCGCCCTGTCCGTCGTACTGCGACCTGCCGTACGTTGAGGATGGGCCCAAAGATGGAGACGCACTTCCATGGCTGACGCCTATATCTACGACGCCGTCCGCACGCCGCGCGGCAAGGGCAAGAAGGACGGCTCGCTGCACGAGATCACAGGCCTCAGCCTGGCGACCCAGGTGCTGGAAGCCTTGCGCGACCGCAACGACCTGGACACCTCCAAGGTCGACGACGTCATCCTGGGCTGCGTCACGCCCGTGGGCGAACTCGGCGCCGACATCGCGCGCACGGCCGTGCTCTCTGCCGGCTGGTCGCAATACACGGCGGGCGTACAGATCAACCGCTTCTGCGCCTCGGGCCTGGAAGCCGTAAACATGGCGACGGCCAAAGTGAAGTCCGGCGAGGCCGACTTCGCCGTCGGCGGTGGCGTCGAGGTCATGAGCCGCGTGCCCATGGGTTCGGACATGGGCGCCTGGCCGACCGATCCGTCCTCGGCCTTCCCGACCTATTTCGTGCCGCAAGGCGTGTCGGCGGACATGATCGCCACCAAATACGGCTTCAGCCGCGACGACGTGGACGCCTATTCGGTCGAAAGCCACAAGCGCGCCGCCAAGGCCTGGGCCGAGGGCCGGTTCAGGAACTCGGTGATCGGCGTCAAGGACCAGCTGGGCCTGACCATCCTGGATCATGACGAGACGATCCGTCCGAACACGGACATGCAGGCGCTCGGCGGCCTGAACCCCTCCTTCGCCATGATGGGCGAGATGGCCTTCGACGGCGTGATCAACCAGCGCTACCCCGAGGTCGAACGCGTCAATCACGTCCACACGCCGGGCAACTCGTCCGGCATCGTCGATGGTTCTGCCGGCGTGCTGATCGGTTCGCTGGAAGCCGGCCAGGCGCTTGGCCTGAAGCCGCGCGCCAAGATCCTGGGCGGCGCCTCGATCGGCTCCGAGCCGTCGATCATGCTGACCGGCCCGGAATATGTGACCCGCAAACTGCTGGGCAAGCTGGGCATGACGCCCGACGACATCGACCTGTGGGAGCTCAACGAGGCCTTCGCCGCCGTCGTCCTGCGCTATATGCAGGCCCTGAACATCGACCACGCCAAGATGAACGTGAACGGCGGCGGCATCTCGATGGGCCACCCGCTCGGCGCCACCGGCGCCATGATCACTGGCATCGCGCTTGACGAGCTGGAGCGCTCGAACAAGTCGACCGCCCTGGTCACCCTGTGCATCGGCGGCGGGATGGGCACCGCCACCGTCATCGAACGCGTCTGATCCAGGAGCAAATGGATATGGAAAACTTCAAGATCGACGTCGACGCCGACGGCATCGCCCTGATCACCTTCGACGTTCCGGGCCGTTCGATGAACACCCTGACCTCCTCGGTGATGAAGGAAATCCCCGAGCTGGTCGAACGCATCAAGACCGACGACGCCATCAAGGGCGCCGTCATCACCTCGGGCAAGGCGTCGGGCTTCTGCGCCGGCGCGGACCTGGGCGACATGGCCGGCGGCGTGCTGTCGGGCGGCGGCGACCTGAAAAAGGCGTTCGACGCCGGCTGGAAGCTGAACGGCGCCTTCCGTGCGCTGGAAACCTCGGGCAAGCCGATCGCGGCCGCGATCAATGGCCTGGCCTTGGGCGGCGGGCTGGAGTTCACCCTGGCGGCCCACTACCGCGTGGTCGAGAATAACAACAAGATCCAACTGGGCCTGCCCGAAATCAAGGTCGGTCTGTTCCCCGGCGGCGGCGGCACCCAGCGCCTGACCCGCCTGGTCGGCGTCCAGAACGCCATGATGGCGATGAGCGAGGGCAAGTCCTTCCGCCCGAACGACGCCAAGGGCGCAGGGATCGTCCATGAGGTGGTCGAGAAAGGTCAGTCGGTCGAGGCCGCCAAGGCCTGGATCAAGGGTGGCGGCAAGGCTGTCCAGCCTTGGGACGAGAAGTCGTTCAAACTGCCCGGCGGAGGCCCCTATCACCCGGCCGGCATTCAGAACTTCATGGTCGGCAACGCCATGCTGCGCAAGCAGTCCTACGGCAACTATCCGGCCGTCGTGAACCTGATGAAGGCCGTTTACGAAGGCGCCCAGGTGCCGATGGATGCGGCTCTTCGCATCGAGACCCGCTACTTCATCAAGACCCTGATGACGCCGCAGGCCCAGGCCATGATCCGTTCGCTGTTCCTGTCCAAGCAGGAACTGGACAAGGGTGCCGTTCGTCCGGCCGGCGTGCCCAAGTCCGATCCGAAGAAGGTCACGGTCATTGGCGCCGGCATGATGGGCGCGGGCATCGCCTATGTGCAGGCGCTGGCCGGCATCGAAACCATCCTGATCGACCAGACGCAGGAAGCCGCCGACAAGGGCAAGGCCCACGTCGAGGAACTGCTGAAGAAGCGCCTGTCGCGCGGTCAGCTGACGCAGGAGAAGTATGACGCCCTGCTGGGTTCGGTCACGGCGACGACGGACTATGATCTGATCAAGGGCTCGGACCTGGTCGTCGAGGCCGTGTTCGAAAACCGCGAGATCAAGGCCGACGTGACCAAGCGCGCCGAGGCGCAACTGGTCGAGGGCGCCGTCTTCGGCTCCAACACCTCGACCCTGCCGATCACCGGCCTGGCCGAGGCCTCGGTGCGGCCCGAGGACTTCATCGGCATCCACTTCTTCTCGCCCGTCGACAAGATGATGCTGGTCGAGATCATCCTGGGCGAAAAGACGGGTCAGGCCGCCATCGCCAAGGCGCTGGACTATGTGCTGAAGATCAAGAAGACGCCGATCGTCGTCAACGACAGCCGCGGTTTCTACACCTCGCGCTGCTTCTCCACCTTCCTGATGGAGGGCATGGCGATGCTGGAAGAGGGCTACGGCCCCGCCCTGATCGACAATGTCGGTCGCATGACCGGCATGCCGCGCGGCCCGCTGGAGATGCACGACGACGTTGCCCTGGACCTGTCCTACAAGATCGCCAAACAGACGGCGCTGGATCTGGGCGACAATTACGTCCCGTCGGAAGGCGCCGACATCGTCGCCAAGATGGTCGAGGGCGGGCGTTTCGGTCGCAAGAACGGCAAGGGCTTCTACGATTACGATCAGAAGCCCAAGACGATCTGGAAGGGTCTGGGCGAACTGGCCCCCACCACCAAGGGCATCGATCAGCCGGAAGAGGCGACCGCCTTCGCTCAGATCGACGAGCTGAAGACACGTCTGCTGTATCGCCAGGCCGTCGAAGTGGCGCGTTGCTGGGAAGAAGGCGTCATCGACGATCCGCGCGAAGCCGATCTGGGCGCCATCTTGGGCTGGGGCTTCGCGCCCTGGACCGGCGGTCCGATCAGCATGATCGACGGCATCGGCCTGGCCAAATTCGTCGAAACCTCAGACCGTCTGGCCGCGACCTATGGCGACCGCTTCAAGGTCCCGCAGTTGCTGCGCGACATGGCGGCGAAGAACGAAACCTTCTATGGCAAGTTCGCCCCGGAGAAGGCCGCCGCCTGATCGGTCGCGGACATCCACAGACGGAACGGGCGGCCTTCGGGTCGCCCGTTTTCGTTTGGCGTTTGACTTTCGTCATCCTCCGGCGCGCGAATCGCGACCGGGGGACCCAGCGGCGCCGGCGGCGATCGTTCCATCGCAGGATCTCGGGGCGTCGAGTCCGCGACAGCTTCGCGCTCACGCGCGCCGCTGGGTCCTGGTTCTGCGCTACGCTTCGCCCGGAATGACGAAAAAAAGATCAGCACCGCTCACAAAAGAAAAAGACCCGCTCGACACGAGGTCGAGCGGGTCGCTCCGCCGCCCTTCGCGGGGTCGGTGGCGGGTCGCTAGGGCGACGGAGTAGCGGTGAAAAGACCGGACCGAGCCCGGGACAAACTCTGAAAGTCCGCCCAGCCACGGATGTTGGTGTTAGCCTTCCAGATCCTGGCCTTCGTCCGGCTCGGGCGTGCCCAGCAGTTCGTCGGCGATCTTGTTGGTCGAGGCGCGCACAGCCTTTTCGATCGAGGCCGCGATGTCGGGGTTCTGCTTCAGGAACTCGCGCACATTCTCGCGGCCCTGACCGATCCGGGTGGAGTCATAGCTGAACCAGCTGCCCGACTTCTCGATGATGCCGGCCTTGACGCCCAGGTCGATGACCTCGCCCAGTTTGGAGATGCCCTCGCCGTACATGATGTCGAAGATGACCTCGCGGAATGGCGGGGCGACCTTGTTCTTGACCACCTTGACCCGGGTGGTGTTGCCGACCACCTCGTCGCGGTTCTTGATCGCGCCGGTGCGGCGGATGTCCAGACGCACCGAGGCGTAGAACTTCAGCGCATTGCCGCCCGTCGTCGTCTCGGGCGAGCCGTACATGACACCGATCTTGTGGCGGATCTGGTTGATGAACAGCACGATGCATTTCGACTTGGAGATCGAGGCCGTCAGCTTGCGCAGCGCCTGGCTCATCAGGCGCGCCTGAAGGCCCGGAAGGCTGTCGCCCATCTCGCCCTCGATCTCGGCGCGCGGCGTCAAGGCTGCGACGGAGTCGACGACCACAATATCGACGGCGCCCGACCGGACCAGCGTATCCACGATCTCCAGCGCCTGCTCGCCAGTGTCCGGCTGCGACACCAGGAGATCATCCAGATTGACGCCCAGCTTCTGGGCATAGACCGGGTCCAGCGCATGTTCGGCGTCGACGAAGGCGGCGACCCCGCCCTTCTTCTGCACTTCCGCGACGGTGTGCAGAGCCAGGGTCGTCTTGCCCGAGGATTCCGGGCCAAACACCTCGATCACCCGCCCGACCGGCAGACCGCCGATGCCCAGCGCCATGTCCAGGCCCAGCGAGCCGGTCGAGACGCTGTCGATCTCGGCGACCACGCCCGCCTTGCCCAGTTTCATCACCGAGCCCTTGCCGAAAGCGCGATCAATCTGCGCGATCGCCGCCTCCAGGGCGCGTTGCTTGTCGCCGTCGTCCTTGCCCACCAATTTGAGTGCCGCCTGTGAAGCCATTGCCTTCGTCTCCCTTGCCATGATTCCCGTCATTCAGCTTGGGAGAGACCCGCCTGGACCCGCCCCCGTTTCGTGAGGCAGACTATGTGCATGGTTTGTTCTGGTTCACAAGATGTTCTCATTGATCAAAACGAGAACACCCAAAACCTACGACCGTTGTTGACGCCGGCTAAAGCGGAAGGCGCAGGCTGAAGCTGGCGCCCTCGGGGTCGTAAGTCATGACCGCCGAGCCGTGCAGCGAGCGGTTGATCGTCGAGTCGATCAGCACCGAACCGAAGCCCTTGCGCTGAGGCGGCGACACCGCCGGCCCGCCACTTTCCACCCAATCCAGCAGCAGATGGCCTTCCGCCACGGACCAGTCGATCCGCACACAGCCCGAGGCGTTCGACAGTGCGCCGTATTTGGCGGCGTTCACCGCCAGCTCGTGAAAGACCATCCCCATCCCCAACGTCTGTTGCGCGTTCAGATCGACGGCCGGACCGGTCAGGCGGACCTGTTCCTCGGCATAGGGGGCCAGTTCCTGAGCCAACATGGCGCGCAGATCGACATGCTCCCAGTTCGCAGCCGTCAACAGGTTCTGAGTGTTGGACAGGGCCACGAGCCGCGCTTCGAAAAGGGCGGTGAAGGTGGCGACATCCGGCGTGCGCCGCGCGGTCTGGTGGGCGATGGACTGCACCGTGGCCAGTGTGTTTTTCACCCGGTGATTCAGTTCGTTGATCAGCAATCGCTGCAAGCGTTCGCTGTCGGCCAAGGCGGCGAAGGCCTCGCGGCGATCGGTGATGTCGGTGATGACGCCCGACATCTTGATCGGCCGGCCCGAACGACTGCGGATCAGGCGTCCGCGCAGATGGATCCACCGGCCAGAGGCCGGCAGACGCCATTCCTGATCGTATTCGCCCTCCCCCGCCAGGGCGCGCTCCAGCGCCTGACGATGCAACGGCAGATCCTCGGGCGACAGACGGTCGCCGACTTCGCTCGGGCCAAGGCGGCAGGACGGATCGATGGACAGGATTTCGCGCGCGCGGCCTGACATCATCGTCGTCTTCATCGGCAGGGTCGCTTCCCAGAAGCCAACGCCGCCGGCGTCCACGGCCGCCAGAACATTGGCCCGCTGATCCATGATCGAGGCGCCCAGCGCGAGAAACAGCAGCGTGACCGCGCCGGTCGTCACCGCGACCGCCAAGACCACCGGCGACGCCCCGCCCTCCACCGGCCCCGCGTCGGCGATCGCCGTCAGGATCAGGGCCGCCATGCCGATATGGTGCATGGAGACGATGGCCAGACCCAGGATCACGGCGGCGACCGCGCGCCAGGCCAGACCCCGCTCCTGACGGGCCGCGATCAGGGCGGCGTAGGCGGCGGCGACCGCGACAACCACCGACAGGGTGACCAGCACGGGCTGGTAGCTCAAGACGGCGTTCATCCGCATCGCCGCCATCCCGACATAGTGCATGGCGACGATGGATCCGCCCATCAGCAGGGCCGCCGGCGCCAGTCGCAGGGGGCTGGCCTGCGCCGTGCCCGCCGTCAGGAAGGCCGCAGCCGTGCCGGCCGTCGCCAGCAGAAAGGAGACCAGCGTCAGGCCAGGATCATAGAAGACGGGTCCTTCGCCCTGGAACCCCAGTATGGCGATGAAATGCATCGACCAGATGCTGACGCCCAGCGCCAGGGCCGAGACGCCAAGCCAGCGCAAACGCGTCGCGCCGATCTGGCTTCGGGTTCGATTGAACAGATCCAGAGCCGTCCACGCGCCCAAGATCGCTATCGCTAGCGACAGGACGGTGAACGGATTGACGTGAAGATGGTGCAAACGCGCCGAGGCCCCGAAAAACAGCAGCGGTATGCTTAGCCCGCTTTGATCGCGCGGACGACTGCCAAACGCATCCGGGTCAAGCGACCAACCTGGCCCCCACGGCGACGGCGACTGCCAGCGCCAGGCTGGCGGCGGCGAAGATCGGCAAGGCCGGCCCCGATCGAGGCGCCAGCGGGCGGACCAGCATCGCGATCATCAGGGCGATCGGCCCCACTGCGCCAGGCATGTCCATGCCGACGCCCAGGAAGACGCCGTGTCCCTGAACCAGCAACCACCCGCCGACCAGGGCTGTGGCGACGACGGCGGGTGCGAAGGATGCCCACGAGCCGAAGCGGGCGCCGATCACCGCCGTCGACGCGGCGGCCAGGGCGGCGATCAGACCAGGCCACAGCAGCAGAACGGCGGCTTCCGGCGCCACCGCCTGCACCCCGCCGCCCAGGATCAAAACCAGGATGATTAGCCCCAACCAGCCGCCCCAGACGGCGTCTGCGTCCTGCGGTTTCGGCCTCGCCAGGCTGACCGCCAGCGCAATCACCGCCGCCCCCACGACCGGCAGGCTGAAACCGCCCAGCGCCGCTGCAATCGCGAATGCCGCCAGTATCACTCCAGATGCGCCCCATCGGCCCATCAGGCGTCGCCCTGCGGTCAGCATCAAAACCAGGGCCAGCATGGCCAGGGCCACGGCAATTTCCAGGACCGGAAGGCGGCGCAGCAAGGTGTAATAGAGGTCGGTCGAATCCACGCGACGGCCGATAGGCCCGGCCAGGACGCGCACGGCCTGTCCCACCACCACCGCGCTGGTCAACAGCCACAGGCCATCCGCCGCGCCCCGCACGACCGACGTCGCCCGCAAGCCCGTGGCATGGCGCGCGCCCCAGGCGGCGAAGGCCGTCGCCAGGACTCCCACGGTCAGCAGCAGCCAGCCGATCACCGGCGAATGCTGCACGACGAACAGGCCAAAGACGTCGGCATAGACCGCGTTCTGCGTCGCCTGCGGCAGGGTCGGCGCCCGCAACAGGTCATCGGCCATTTCCAACGCCTGGGAGCCGATATGCTGCACGCTGCCCTGATCCAGCGCCTGCGGCGTCGAAGACGGCGCGTGGTACTGCGCCGGGCGCCCGATGAAGGCCAGATTGATCCCCGCCAGCTTGCGATCCGCCGCCACAGTGAAGTCCGTGCCATTGGGCATCAGCCGATAGACGAAGATGGCCAGGGCGTTGCTGGACGGCCCGCCCGTCGCCCTCTGGGTCGCCTGAGCATAGCGGGCGATGGTCTGGGCGTTGCCGGGTCCGGTCTCGAACATCATGGCGCGCCCGCCGCCGCCCCGCGCCTCCAGATTGATCACCGCGCCGATGTCGTCGCGCAGCGGATGTTCGCTGAAAAAGGCCCGCGCCCCGTCCAGATTCAGCTCCTCGGCGTCGGTAAACAGGACCACCATCGTCCGCTCGGCCCCGCCCCGCGCCTTGATCGCGCGCACGGCCTCCAGAATGGCGGCCACCCCGGACGTGTCGTCGGCAGCGCCCGGCGAGGTCGGCGAGGTGTCGTAATGCGCCATAATGGCGACGGCGGGCAGGCCGGGGTCACGTCCCGGCAGGACGCCGACGATATTGACGGCCTGGACGCCGCCCGCGCTTCCGCCCTCCCGCTCGAGCCGCGCGACGGCGGCGGGCGACAGGGCGCCGGTCTGCAGGCTGGGCTGAAGCCCCAGCGCCGTCAGCCTTTGGACCAGATAGGTCTGAACCTGCCGATGCTCGGCCGAGCCGACCGGATGCGGCGCTCGTGCGATCCGGTTCACGTCCATCATGGCGCGCCCGGCCGAGAACTGAACCGTAGGCGTCGAAGCGGGCAGGGGTTTGGGCGTCTGCGCGGTCAGCACCGCCAAGCCGAGGGCCGCCACAAGGGACGCCAGAAACAACACCCACCGCATATCTAATCCCCCGATCGCTCTGTCCCGCAATCAGCCCCGAACCACCGCTCTGCGCAAGGCGTCCGATCAGCGTCGCACGACGTTTCGGGCCGCCAGATTGCCCGTGGCCCCGTCGCCGTCGTCCGCGCTGGACCCGAACGGCCAGCCGCGATCGTCGCCGCAGTAGCGTCGCCCGCCCTCGCGCGACCCGATCACAACCGCGCGTGGCCTCAGCCAGCCCGCGCCGGTGAACAGATTGTCCGTAATCTGATTATACGACGGCGTCTGGTGGCGGATCACGCCGTCCTCGCCGCAATTGCGGTACAGAAACACCCCGCCCTTGCCGTGCAACGCCAACCGATTGCCGACGATGCGGTTGGCGCCCGACCCGTCCACCGCGATCAGCTCACGCCCGGTGCGAATATCGAAATCGTTGTCCTGGATCAGCGCGCCTGCGCTCTCGGCGTCCAGATAGACGGCGGTCGAGGTCGAACGGCCCACAAAACGGGATCGCGTCACTGTGGTGCGCGTCACTCCGGGTCCGACATACAGGGGAATGGTCCCCACGCCCTCGAATCGAACCCGGTCCAGGGTGACGCGGATCGGCGCGGCGGACTGGGCCGCTTGCGTGTGTCCGGCGGTGCGTGACGAGGCCAGCAGGTCGCGCATCGACCCGCCCGCTCCCATGCCCCAGATCCGCACATTGCCGACGACGGTGCAGTTTCGGATCGTCACATCGACCGGCCGCGACCACCGATCGCCCTCGCGGCGAGACCAGACGGCGAGGGTCGGGGCGGCGGTCGTCGCCGGGCCCGGCGCGCGGATGGTCCCGCCGCCGCAATCCAGTGACGCGCCTGAGCCTTCCGCGCCCTCGATCAGCACGCGGCGGCGAATATCGACGCCTGACAGATCGGCTTGGCACGTCAGGCGATACGGCTGCGTCGATGGCGCCGTCAGCGCCGCCACCTCTTGCGGCGTGCACGGCCGGTCGGCCGGCGCCTGGAAGGTCAGGAGAGCGAGAGCCAGCGCCGCCGTCATATCATTGCAGAGGGATCGCCAAGGCCGCGCGCTCGGCCGCGCAGCCGGGATTGGTCAGGCCGCTGCGACGCGCGGCCGCCAACTCCGCCCGCGCCGCCGCCATGTCCGCCTGGAAGGCCGGGGTGGCGACGGCCCTGGCCGCAACATCCCGCCCGATCTGTTCGCCGACCGCGACATCGGTCGGATAGTGCATGGCGCAGACCAGGCGGCTGACGCCGATCTCGTGGCCGATCCGGCGCACGGCCTCGGCCCGGTCCGGCTCAAGGGCCGCAAAGGCCTCGCCATAGGCCGTCGCGACCGCCGCGCTGCCGGAGGGATAGGAGGCGCTGCGTCGCGCCGACGGCGTCAGGGTCTGGCAGGCGCGGCGATCGGGATCGTCGCCGACCGGCCGCAGCCGCGCCTGACGCGCCTTGACGCGTTCGGCCGCACTGTTCGCATCATGGAAGATCCGCGCCATCAACCGGTCCAGCGCCGGCGTCTCGGCCGACCCCAGCCGCACGCCCAGGGCGCAGTCGAAATGTTGCAGGGCCAGGGGCGGGCGCAGCTCGGCATGGGCGGTCGCCAGCAGCCATCGGTCGCCGTCTTCCAGCGCCACAAACCGCGCCGAGGCCGCCTTGTCCGCCAGGTCCGTGACGGACCCCGGGGCCGGAGCTGGCGGGACCGCATCCGTTAGTTGGGCGATTGCCTCATCGCCTAGAAAGCCCGTTGTTGGTATCGCGCCGTCCGCCTTCGGCGCCCCTGCGCACCCACCGGCCAGCAGGATCGCCGTCGCCGCACCCAGGGCGGCGACCCGTTTCACTGACCAGCGCTCCAGCCAAGCTGGACCGAGGTCTCGCCGGACTCGGTCGGCGTGGCGACGACCTGCAACGAGGCGCCGTTCACAGCGTCCGCCGCCGCGCCATAGGCGCGTGTGTCGCCCTGGTTCATTCCGGCGACGGAGCGCAGGCCCGCCTTCTCGGCGCGCTCGCGATAGAAGGCGACGACATCGTCCGGCGAAGCGGTCGTGGTGAAGGTGACCAGGCCGCCCGGCCCGGCCTCGCCGCCAGCAGCCAGCGGCTGGCCGTCCACCTGTGCGCCGGGATAGAGGACCGCAAAGGACGGCGCGCCGTCGGCGGCGGCGGGCGCAGCCCCCCCTACGACGGCGGGCGCTTCGGCTGCTGAAGGTGCCGCATCAGCGACGACCGGCGCCGACGCTTCGGGCGCAGCCTTGGCCTCGACCGGTTGGGCCGAGCGATCACATCCTGCGAGGCAAAACAGAACCACGACGGCGGAGACCGCCAAGCGAAGCGTCATCGAGAGATCGTCCTTGGACCGAGAGGGTCAGAGCGCCACCGTGGCGCATGGTTGCGGCGGCGACAAGGCGCCCGCTCAGTCGGCGGCGTCGTCCTGATCCGCCGCGCCTTTACCGGCCGACTCTTCTTCGGCCAAACGTGCATTGATCTTGGCCGAATCCGGGTCGTCATCCGTGCCTGCTGCCGACCCGCCGCGCAGCGAGCCTGCCCGCGTGTCCGATCCCGAATCGCTGCCGTCCAGCGCGTCGATCAGCGTATCCGCCTTGTGACCCAGATCCGGCTTCTCGCCCATGTCGGCGGCTTCGCGGGCGTCGTCGCAATCCGCTTCGGGCTTGGTGGGATCGGTGTCGGTCATGACGCAGTCTCCGTTCGTCGAGATGAGTTTAAAGCGCCTGATCCGGTTGCGGTTCCAGACCCTCGCCCTTGAACCCCGAGGGACAGACCCGATCTAGGCGTCATGATCCCGTTTTCAGTTCTCGACCTCTCCCCCATCGTCGAAGGCGGCGACGCCCGACGCGGCCTGGATGAAACCCTGACCCTGGCCCAGGCCGCCGACCGGCTCGGCTATGAGCGGTTCTGGCTGGCCGAACATCACAATATGCCCGGCATCGCCAGCGCCGCGACCACCATAGTCATCGGCCATGTCGCGGCAGGGACCGAGCGCATCCGCGTCGGCTCCGGCGGCGTCATGCTGCCCAACCATGCGCCCCTGGTCGTCGCCGAACAGTTCGGCACGCTGGAGACCCTGTTCCCTGGCCGGATCGATCTCGGCCTGGGCCGCGCGCCCGGCACGGACGGTGCGACCGCCCGCGCGCTACGGCGCTATTTCGAAGGCGCCGACCAGTTTCCACGCGACGTCGTCGAACTGATTCAGTGGTTCGAACCGGCGTCTGAGAACCAGCCCGTCCGCGCAGTGCCCGGCGCAGGCCTGCGCGTCCCGATCTGGCTGTTGGGCTCCAGCCTGTTCAGCGCCCAGCTCGCCGGCCAGCTGGGCCTGCCCTACGCCTTCGCCAGCCATTTCGCGCCCGAACTGCTGCTGGAAGCCCTAGCCCTGTATCGCCGCGAGTTCGTCCCCTCGGACCGCTTGGCGAAGCCCCACGCCATGGCCGCGATCAATGTCTTCGCCGCCGATACCGACGCTGAGGGCGTGCGCCTGTCCACCTCGATGCAGCAGAGCTTCGCTCGCCTCTCGACCGGCAAGCCGGGTAAGCTGCCGCCGCCCGTCGATGACATCGCCGCGATCCTGACGCCGCAGCAGATCGCGGGCGCCAAGGGCCGGCTGCTCTATTCCGCCATCGGCGGCCCGGAGACGGTGAAGCGCCAGCTGACCGACTTCATCGCCCTGACCGGCGTGGACGAACTGATGGTCACCGGCATGATGTTCGACAACGCCGCCCGCATCCGCAGCCTGGAGATCGTGGCCGAGGTGCGTGATCAGATGGCGACGAAGCAGGCGGCCTAGAGGCCCTTCAGGAAAGCCAGCAGCAGGCGGTTGATCTCATCCGCCCGTTCCTGCTGGATCCAGTGACCCGCGCCCGGCACGACGACCGAGCGGATCAGGTTCGGCGCCCAGTCCTTCAGGCTCGCCTCATTCCCGCCGGCGTAGTGGCGGACCGGGTCGTCCTCGCCGACGATGAACAGGGCGGGCGGGGTGATCTGCTGGTGCTGCACAAAGGCCGTCAGCGACCAGTTCAGGTCCATCGCCCGATACCAGTTCAGCGGCCCTTCGAACCCGCCCGCCGAAAAGGCCTGCACATATTCGTCGAAATGCGCCTCGCTCATCCACGGCGGCAGGGTCGCGTCGTCAGAGATAGTGTCCAGCAAGGCCACGCCTTCGGGCATGAAGCCGGTCGATCTGCGATCGGCGGGGGTCGCGCCGTCATAGGCGTAAAACAGTTTCCTCAGCGCCGTCGCCGGATCGGCGTCCAGCGCGCGGTGCGCGTCCGGCGCCTGGAAGCGGCTGATGTAGAGGTCGCCCAGCCCGACCCGTTTGGAGATGGCGGCCATGGCGGCCGTGGGCGGGCCTTTTGGCCGGCGCGGCTGGAACGGCACCGACAGACCCGCCACCGCCGTGAACAAATCCGGCCGCAGCAGGGCGCAGTGCCAGGCCACCGGCGCGCCCCAGTCATGCCCGACGACGACGCAAGGCCCTTTGCCCAGCGCGCGGATCAGATCGACCATGTCCCCGACCAGATGCAGGATCGAGTAGGCCTCCACCCCCGCCGGCTTGTCCGTCCCGCCATAGCCCCGCATGTCCGGGGCGACGACATGATAGCCCGCCTGCGACATCGCCTCGACCTGGGCGCGCCAGCTGATCCCTAGTTCGGGAAAGCCGTGGATCAGCAGGACCAGCGGCGCGTTGTCATCCTCGAACCCGGCCTCCAGAACCTGTTGGACCAGACCGTCGGTCTTGATATGCCGGGTTCGCATCGCTTCCTCCGACGGCGTCTTCGCCGCTCATTATCGTCAGGACGGACATGACCCGCCTCGTCACCTTTGCGGACGGTACGACCGTTCCCGCCCTCGGCCAAGGCACCTGGGAGCTGGGCGACGACGCGGCCTGGCGCGATGAGGAGCAGCAGGCTCTGGCGCGCGGCATCGACCTGGGCATGACCCTGATCGACACGGCTGAACTGTATGGCGACGGCCGCTCGGAACGTCTGGTGGGCGAGGTCATCGCCGGACGCCGCGATGAGGTCTTTTTGGTCTCCAAGGTCCGGCCTGAGAATGCGTCGGAAATGAAGATGATGCTGGCCTGCGAGAAGTCGCTGGAACGGCTGGGCGTCGAGCGGCTGGACCTCTATCTGCTGCACTGGGAAGGCCATGTGCCGCTGGAAGAGACCGTCGAGGCCTTCCGCGATCTGGTCGACGAAGGGATGATCGCCCGCTGGGGCGTGTCGAACCTGGATCTGCGCGCCATGGAGCAGTTGATGGAGATCGAGGGGGGCGAGGACTGCGCCGCCAACCAGCTGCTCTACAATCTCGCCTCGCGCGGGGTGGAGTTCGACCTCTTCCCGTGGATGCAGGCGCGCGACATGCCGATGATGGCCTATTCGCCGCTTGGGCGCGGTGAACTGCTGGAGCAGCCCCTGATCCGCGACATCGCCAATCGCCATTCCGCCAGCCCGGCCCAGGTGGCGCTGGCCGCCGTCCCGCGCCACGACGGCGTCATCGCCATCCCCAAGGCCAGTTCGATCGAACACGTCGAAGCCAACGCCGACGCCCTGGACATCCAGTTCGACCTGGAGGACCTGGAACGGCTTGATGCGGCCTTCCCGCCCCCGAAACACGCCGTGCCGCTGGATATCATCTAGCCGCCGGCGACGATCGCCAGCCGCCACGTACGCTCATCGTCCGCATACGGAACAACAGGACCGCGACCCCAGACCGGATCGGGCCAGAGACCGTCGTCGCGGCGGCGGCCGACCACATGGACATGCAGTTGCGCCGTCACATTGCCGATGGCGCCGACATTCATCTTTTCGACCGCGCCCAGCCGCCGAACCAGCGCCCCGGCCCGCACCGTCTCCTCCATCAACATGGCCCGCTGTTCGACGCTGAGGTCTTCCAACTCCACCGCCCCCTCGACGCGCGGGATCAGGATCAGCCAGGGAAAGCGGGCGTCGTCCTGAAGCCGCACATGGCACAGCGGCCATTCGGCAGCGGCGATCGATCCCGCCTCGAAGGCGGGCGCAACGGAAAACCCCATCAATTCAGTCCGTAGATGACGCAGGCGCTGTCGGTCATCACCTGCAACGGCGGTTGCAGCGCCAGCCGAGCCGCCTCGATCTGGGCCTCGCTCGGCGCCCCGCCTCCGGGCGGAGGGGGCGGAGCTGGCGGCGCGGCATATTCCATGCGCGCTTGCGAGCGCGAGCCCGTCACCACGATGTCGTCCACCGTCGTTTCCTGGCCCACGCCCCCTGCGGCATAGGACGGCCAGCCGGCCAGCACGTCCGTCTGGCAGACTCGGCCCGACGGATCGATGATCTTGACCCGGCCCAAGGTCGCGCCGGCGTTGGTCGCCGCCGCCTCGGCCCGGCGTCGCGCATCCTTCATCGCCTCGGCCTGCAGATTGGCCTTCCAGCTGTTGTCGGGGTCCAGGTTGAAATTGACTTGTCCGATCGAGGTCGGACGCGAAGCCACGATGGTCGCATAGACCCGCTCGATCAGGCGCACATCGCGCACCGTCACGCTGACCGAGGCGTCGGCCTGATAGCGGGCCACGCGGTCCGCGCGGGTGTTGTCGCGCATCACCCCGTTTTCGTCGCGGTACTGGTCATAGAGCGGCCGGGTGGTGACGCTGGTCTCGACGCGCACCTTGTCCGCCCCATAGGCCGACAACGCCTGGCTCAGCGCCCGAAATTGATCGGCGGCGGCGCGCGAGGCCTCGGCGACGCTGCGGTCCACCGACTGGAAGCTGGCCGAAACGAAGGCGCGGTTGGCTTGAATCTCCACCCGCACCTGGCCGACGGAGGCGATGACCGGATCGCGCATCCACCAGGGCGCCGGGATATAGCGGTCGCCGATGGTCGCGGGCGGCGTCTGGGCCAGCACAGGCGTGGCGATCGAGGCCAGCAGCAGGGCGAAAGCGAATGAACGGCGCATCGAAATCCTCCGGTTGTCGCCGGACCTTCGCAAGCCTGACCAAGGCCGTAAAGCGAGGTTCTTGCGACAGCCGCGCGAGGGGTCTAGACCGCCCGCACGATTAATCCCCATTTCGCACACGCAATAAACGGAGACATCCATGGCTCGCGCGAAGATCGCCCTTATCGGCGCCGGCATGATCGGCGGAACCCTGGCCCACGTGGCCGCGCGCGAAGCCCTGGGCGACGTGATCCTGTTCGACATCGCCGAAGGCACCCCGCAGGGCAAGGCGCTGGACATCGCCGAGGCCTCGGCCGTCTTCGGCCAGGACGTGGCCCTGAAGGGCGCCAACGACTATGCCGACATCGCGGGCGCCGACGTCTGCATCGTCACCGCCGGCGTGCCGCGCAAGCCGGGCATGAGCCGCGACGACCTGATCGGCATCAACCTGAAGGTCATGAAGGCCGTCGGCGAAGGCATCAAGGCCCACGCCCCCAACGCCTTCGTCATCTGCATCACCAACCCGCTCGACGCCATGGTCTGGGCCCTGCAGAAGTTCTCGGGTCTGCCCAAGGAGAAGGTCGTCGGCATGGCCGGCGTGCTGGACTCGGCCCGCTTCGCCTACTTCCTGGCTGAAAAGACCGGCGTGTCGGTGCAGGACATCCACGCCTGGACGCTGGGCGGTCACGGCGACGATATGGTGCCGATGGTGCGCCACTCGACCGTCGGCGGCCTGCCCCTGCCGGACGCCGTCGCCGCCGGCTTCCTGTCGCAGGACGAACTGGACGCCATCGTCGAGCGCACCCGCAAGGGCGGCGGCGAGATCGTGGCCCTGCTGAAGACCGGATCGGCCTTCTACGCCCCGGCGGAATCCGCCATCGCCATGGCCAAGTCCTACCTGCTGGACCAGAAGCGCGTCCTGCCCTGCGCCGTCTGGCTGTCGGGCGAATACGGTCTGTCGGACCTCTACGTCGGCGTTCCCGCCCTGATCGGCGCCGGCGGCGTCGAGAAGATCGTCGAGTTCACCACCAACGACGAAGAAAAGGCGATGTTCGAAAAGTCCGTCGCCTCGGTCCAAGGCCTGCTGCAAGCCTGCAAGGACATCGATTCCTCGCTGGCATAAGCCACGCGACGATCGAATGACGAAGGGCCTGCGGAGCGATCCGCAGGCCCTTTTTCTTTTCACTTCTCCCGTTGGGAGAGGGACATCATTGCGGCGGGACGCAGCCCATGCCTGCCGCAAACTTGGGCAGCAGTTGCAGCCAAACCGTCAGCGGGTCCGCCAGCTGCGCCACGCCTTCGCCCGACAGCACGACGACATCGTACTGCACCGTCGCCGTCGGCGTTTCAGCGGCGGTGTGGAAGGCCTTCAGATAGCGGTTGTCGCGGTTCCAGACGTTCACCTTGTCCAGCGTCGCCCCGGCCCCGGGCACAACGGCGCTGAACTGAACCTCGCCGCAGCCCGACGCCTCGCAGCCGTAGAAGAAGACCGCCCAGGTCAGGCCCGCATTGGTCACGGTGAAGAAGGTCAGGCCGTTCTCGGTCTGCATCGGCCCGACCCGCCCGCCCAGCCCGGTGATCCACGTCGCGACCTCGCCCGGCGTCAGCCCGCGACTGGCCGCAGCCGGCGCCGTCTGGGCGAACGCTCCTGCCGCCGTCAGCGGCGATAAGGTCAAAGAAAGGGCGGCAGCGAGGGCGAGACGGCGCATGGAAACACTCCGAGGGTCAGCCCTTACCCTAACCGTCAGTCGCGGACATGCGCCAGCCAGTCCTTGCTCTGCATTTCGTTGAAGCGCGACACGGTGCGCTCAAACTCGAACGCCCCCACCCCTTCGGTATAGAGGGCTTCCGGCTTGGCCGCCGCCAGCACGATCAGCTTGGTCTTGGCCTCATAGAGGGCGTCCACCAGGGTCACCAGACGCCGCGCCTCGTGGTGGTTGGCCGAACTCAGGATCGGCACGTCCTCCAGGAACAGGGTGTGGAACCGCTGGGCGATGGCCAGATAATCCTGCGGCCCCAGCGGCTTGCTGCACAGGTCATTAAACGTCGCCCGCGCCATCGACCCAACGGTGCGCTCCACCACCACGTCGCGGCCCAGCACGGCCAGGTGCGCCGGTTCTTCCGGCTCGCCCCCCTTCAGCTCGCGCCATAACGCCTCGAACGCCGCACGGTCGTCCGGCGTGTGCCAGACCTGGGCCGAGGTCATCCGGTCCAACCGCCAGTCGCGCGCCCCGGCCGTCTCCACGACCACGCAGCGCTCGCGGATGATGTCGATGAAGGGCAGGAAGAGCTGACGGTTGATGCCGTTCTTGTAGAGGTCCTCCGGCGCGCGGTTCGAGGTGATGGCCAGCACCACCCGATCCTCGAACAGGGCTTCGAACAACCGGCCCAGGATCATGGCGTCGGCGATGTCGGTGACCTGCAGTTCGTCGAAACACAGCAGCCGGGCTTCCGACGCGATCAGCTTTGCGATCGGCGGGATGGGGTCGTCGCCCCTATGGGTTCCGAACACGGCCTTGCGGGTCTTCGCATCCCCCTCGCGCCACTGTTTCACCAGGTCATGGATGCGGGCCATGAAGGCGTGAAAGTGCGCGCGCATCTTTCGCGGTTCGGGCGTCGCCGAATAGAACAGGTCCATCAGCATCGACTTGCCGCGTCCGGGCGGGCCGTAGAGATAGACGCCCCGCACCTCCGGCGCCCGGCCGAACAGGCCGCGTTTGGCCAGATCGACCTCCAGCCGCTCCAGCGCCGTGATCACGCTCTCCTGCGCCGGATCGGGCGTCAGCACGCCCTCTTCCACGCGGATGTCGTAGGCGTCGCGGATACGGGAGGTCATGGGAGGACTGCTTAAAGCCCGGCACAGTGAAAAGCGATTGCTTCGCGGCTGCGAACGCCTAAATGCACAGCACACACCAAATCGCGCTCAAGCAGCAAGGCTCCGCTGAGCCGAGCGGTAGCGCGTCCGAAGGACCAAGCATCATGGGTTATCGCGTCGCCATCGTCGGAGCCACGGGCAATGTGGGCCGCGAAATGCTGAACATCCTCGAGGAGCTGGAATTCCCCGTCGATGAAATCCACGCCATCGCCTCGCGCAAGTCAAAGGGCGTCGAGGTCTCCTTCGGCGACAAGACCATCAAATGCCAGGACATAGAGCAGTTCGACTTCTCCAAGGTCGATATCGTCCTGATGTCCGCCGGCGGCGCGGTGTCCAAGGAGTGGTCCGAAAAGATCGGAAAGGCCGGTCCTATCGTGATCGACAACTCCTCGGCCTTCCGCAAGGACCCCGACGTGCCGCTGATCGTGCCCGAGGTGAACCCGGACGCCATCAAGGACGCGACCAAGAAGAACATCATCGCCAACCCCAATTGCTCGACCATCCAGTTGGTGACGGCGCTGAAGCCGCTGCACGATGCGGCCAAGATCAAGCGGGTCGTGGTCTCGACCTATCAGTCGGTGTCTGGCGCCGGTAAGGAAGGCATGGACGAGCTGTGGAACCAGACCAAGGCCATCTACGGCCTGGGCGACGCCACGCCCAAGAAGTTCCCCAAACAGATCGCCTTCAACGTCATCCCCTACATCGGCTCCTTCCTCGAGGACGGCTCCACCGACGAGGAGAAGAAGATGTCGGACGAGACGCACAAGATGCTGGACCCCGACATCAAGGTCACCGTCACCTGCGTGCGCGTGCCCGTCTTCGTGGGTCACTCCGAGGCCGTGAATGTGGAGTTCGACCGCCCCATCGAACCCGACGAGGCCCGCGCCATCCTGCGCGAGGCGCCGGGCGTGCTGGTCATCGATAAACAGGAGCACGACGGCTATATCACCCCCGTCGACGCGGCCAGCGAACACGCCGTCTATGTCAGCCGCATCCGCAAGGACACGACCGTCGAGAACGGCCTGAACCTTTGGGTCGTGTCCGACAACCTGCGCAAGGGCGCCGCCCTGAACGCCGTCCAGATCGCCCAGCTTCTGGACGAGACCGGCGTGATCAAGTCGTCGTCTGGATATCGTTCGATCACGGTCTAGGCGGTCTCAACCGTCATGAACGCCCACGCACCCCCTGCCGACGGCCGCGCCGTCGGCACGGCCATCGCCTGCTACACCCTGTGGGGACTGCTGCCGCTGCTGTTCATGGCGATGGCGGCGCACGGCTTCGGCGCGCCCGAAATCCTGGCGCACCGGGCGGTCTGGTCGGTCTTCGTTGCCGGCCTGGTCCTGCTGCTGGCCGGGCAATGGGGCGAGGCGCGCCGGGTGCTGGCCACGCCGCGCACCCTGCCCTGGCTGGCCCTGTCCGCGCTGCTGATCGGCACGAACTGGAGCCTCTACGTCTTCGCCACCACGCATCACGCGACGCTGGAGGCCAGCCTCGGCTACTATATCAATCCCCTGCTCAACATGGCGGCCGGCGCCGTGCTGTTCCGCGAGAAGATCGACCGCTGGAGCGCGCTCGCCATCGGTCTGGCCGCCATCGGGGTCGTGATCCAGACGATCGCCCTGGGCCATGTGCCGATCATCGGCCTGACCCTGGCCGTCACCTTCTGCGCCTATGCGGTGATCCGAAAGCGCGTGCCCGCCTCGGCCCAGACCGGTCTGTTCGTGGAATGTCTGGTGCTGCTGCCCATTGGCGCGGTGTTCCTGGCCTGGTTGACCACCCACGGTCAGGCGGTCGGGTTCGCCTCGTCCTCCGGCCTGATCTGGGCGCTGGTGAACGGCCCGGCGACCGTGATCCCGCTGGCGCTGTTCGCCTGGTCGGCGCGGCGTCTGCCCCTGTCCACGGTGGGTTTCATCCAGTTCCTGGCCCCGACGCTGCAGTTCGCCTGCGGCGTCGCGACCGGCGAGCCGCTGACCCTGCTGCGGATCGTCTCCTTCGTCTTCATCTGGGCCGGCGCCGGCGTCTTCGCCCTGGCCGCCTTCAATCGCAGCCGCGCCGCACGCGAGGCGTTGAAGACCACGGCGGAACCGGCGTAGCCTTCGCCCACACGGAGGCGAGGCCATGACGACCGCCCAACCGGGCCCCTGCGAACGCGGACAGGTCCACGCCGCCGCCGATCCGGCCCATCCGCTGTCCGCGGCGCGCAAACGCTGGGTGCTGGCCGCGACGGTGCTTGGCTCCAGCCTGACCTTCATCGACGGCTCGGCCCTGGGCGTCGCCCTGCCCGCCGTGCAGCGGGATCTCGCAGCCGGCACGGCGGCGGTCCAGTGGGTGTCGAACGCCTATCTGCTCACGCTTGGCGCCCTGGTTTTGATCGGCGGCGCGGCCGGCGATCGGTTTGGCCGTCGGCGGGTCTTTCTGATCGGGGTCGCGATCTTCGCCCTGGCCTCCATCGGCTGCGCCTTGGCCCCCACCGTTCAGGCTCTGGTCGCCGGCCGGGCGATCCAGGGTATCGGCGCGGCCCTGCTGACGCCCGGCGCCCTGGCGGTGATCGGCGCGACCTTCCCGCCCGAGGAGCGCGGTAAGGCCTTTGGAACCTGGGCCGGGTTCGGGGCCCTGACCGGCATGGTCGGGCCGCTGATCGGAGGATGGCTGGCCGACGCCGCCGACTGGCGCGCCATCTTCTGGATCAACGTCCCGCTGGCGATCCTGACCGCCTTTGTGACCCTGGCCGCCACGCCCGAGAGCCGCGATCCCGACGCGCGCGGTCTAGATGGTCTGGGCGCGGTTCTGGCCGTCGCCGGACTGGGCGCCCTGACCTGGGCCCTGACCGCCGCGCCCGATCTGGGGTTCGCATCGCCCGTCATCCTGGCCGGACTGGTCGTGGGCGCGGCGCTGCTGGTCGCCTTCGTCTGGGCCGAGGCCCGCCAGAACCACCCGATGATGCCGCTGGGCCTGTTTTCGTCTTCCGTATTCAGCGGGATCAATCTGCTGACCCTACTGCTCTATTTCGCGCTAGGCGGGGCGATGTTCTTCCTGCCTTTCGATCTGATCCGGGTTCACGGCTGGAGCGCGACCGAGGCCGGCGCCGCCATGCTGCCCTTCGCCGCCGTCATGGGCCTGTTTTCCGGCCTCGCTGGACGGGTCGCCGATCGGTTCGGCGCGCGTCTGTCGCTCAGCGTCGGTCCGGCCCTGGCCGGGATCGGACTGGCGCTCCTCGCCGTGCCTGCGCCGGGCGCCGGCTATGTCGACGGACCGCTGGCGGGGATGACGGTGCTGGCGATCGGCATGACCCTGGCGGTCGGGCCGCTGACGGCGACGGTGATGGGGGCCGTCAAGGCGGGCCACACCGGCGTGGCGTCAGGCGTCAACAATGCAGTGGCGCGCGTGGCTAGCCTTCTGGCTGTCGCCCTCCTAGGCCTGGTGCTGTCTGCGGTCTTCGCCGGGGTCGCCAATCTGCCTGACGCCCGCGCCCAGCTGGCCCAGGTCATGTCGGGCGCCGAGATCACGCCCATCGTCCGCGACGCCTTCCACGCGGCGTTTCGGGCCGTGATCCTGACGTGCGCCGGCTGCGCGGGCTTGGCCGGCCTGATCGGCCTGCTCACCGCGCCCGGCCCGGTTCAGAAGGCGGCGTAAAGCGCGTCCAGCAATCGCTTGGGCCGGGGGTCGCCGATCAGGTGCGGCGACTGGCGCGTCATGACATAGGCCGCCGACAGCTTTCGCGACGGATCGGCCATGGCCATCGACCCGCCCCAGCCATAATGGCCGAAGGCTTCGTTCGGCCCGAACACCTTCAGTCCGTCATTGCGCATCAGACCGGCCGCCCAGCTGATCGTATAGGGCAACACCTTGTCCGGCCCGTGGATGCGCTCGCGCGTCAGCTGATCCAGCGTTCCCGCCGACAGCACCGACCGGCCGTCCAGCACGCCGCCATTGGCGACCACGCCCAGCATCTTCGCCAGCCCCAAGGCCGTACCGTGCAGATTGGCCGACGGAATCTCCATCTCGCGCCAGGCCGCCGAACCGCGCCCGCCCGGCGCCGAGCCGCGATCCAGGAAGGCCGCCTGTTTGATCGGATCGATGGTCCCCAGGCTGGGCGCCGCCGTGGGTTTGCGCATCTGCGCCACCCGTCCATGCTCGCTTTCCGGCAGGCCGATCCACAGGTCCAGCTCCGCGAAGTCCTGGCGCAGCGCCTGGCCCATCGTCCGGCCGGTCGCGCGGCGATAGAGCTCATTGGCCAGATAGCCGACGGTGATCGGGTGATAGCCGGAAGCTGAACCCGGCGCCCACATCGGCGCTTGGGCCGCCAGACGCGCCAGCACCGCGGACACATCGAACCAAATCGTCGGATCGACCGCCTCGGAAAAGCCCGGCAGGCCCGACTGGTGGCTCATCAACTGGGCGACGGTGACCTCCGCCTTGCCCGCCGCGCCGAACTCGGGCCACAGCGAGGCCACCGTTTGATCATAGTCGATCTGACCCGCCTCGACCGCGCTCGCCATCAGGATGGCCATCACCGCCTTGCCGGTCGAAAACACAGAGGTCAGGGTGGTGTCGGTGAAGGGCGTCGTCCTGGCCGTATCCGCATGACCCGCCCACAGATCGACGACCGCCTCGCCCTCGACCAGTACGCTGAACCGCGCCGCCTGCTCATTCAGCCCCTCAGGAGCCTCGGTGAAGTTGGCGGCGAACGCCTCGCGCACGGCCTCATAGCCGGGTGCGCAAACGCCGTGGATGTCGATGAGATCGGTCATGGGCCGGTCCTAGCGCGCCCGCCGCCCACGAAAAAGGCCTCCCGCCGAAACGGGAGGCCTCAAATCGTTCGATCCTTCGACGGATCAGGCCGCAACGACCTCGGTGGCCTGTTCGGCTAGGATGGTCAGGCCTTCGCCGTTCACGTCGGCGAAGCCGCCGTGGACGTCGTATTGGGTCTTCGAGCCATTGTTATAGACGGTCACCAGACCCTCGCGCAGGGCGGTCATGAAGGGCGCATGATCCGGCAGAACGCCGAAGTCGCCCTCGACGCCCGGTGCATCGACCTGGTCCACGAGGCCCGAGAAGACCTCGCGTTCCGGCGAGACGAGGGAGAAGTTCAGCTTGCCGGCCATGATCAGGCTTCCGACGCCATCTTCTCGGCCTTGGCGACGGCCTCTTCGATGGAGCCGACCATGTAGAAGGCGGCTTCCGGCAGGTGGTCGTATTCACCGGCGACGATGCCCTTGAACGAGCGGATCGTATCGGCCAGCTCGACGAACTTGCCGGGCGAGTTGGTGAACTGTTCGGCCACGAAGAAGGGCTGCGACAGGAAGCGCTGGATCTTGCGGGCGCGCGAGACGACCAGCTTGTCCTCTTCCGACAGCTCGTCCATGCCCAGGATGGCGATGATGTCCTTCAGGCCCTTGTACTGCTGCAGGACTTCCTGAACCGAACGGGCGACGTTGTAGTGTTCGTCGCCGATGACCAGCGGGTCCATGATCCGCGAGGTCGAGTCCAGCGGGTCAACAGCTGGGAAGATGGCCTGGGCGGCGATGTCGCGGCTCAAAACCGTCGTCGCGTCCAAGTGGGCGAACGAAGCGGCGGGCGCCGGGTCGGTCAGGTCGTCGGCGGGCACGTAGATGGCCTGGACCGAGGTGATCGAACCCTTCTTGGTCGAGGTGATGCGCTCCTGCAGGTTGCCCATCTCGGTGGCCAGCGTCGGCTGATAGCCCACGGCCGAGGGGATGCGGCCCAGCAGAGCCGACACTTCCGAACCGGCTTGCGTGAAGCGGAAGATGTTGTCGACGAACAGCAGCACGTCCTTGCCTTCTTCGTCACGGAAGTATTCCGCGATCGACAGGCCGGTCAGGGCGACGCGAGCGCGGGCGCCGGGGGGCTCGTTCATCTGGCCGTACACCAGGGCGCACTTGGACCCCTCGGTCGAGCCGCCGTTCTTGGACGGGTCCACGTTCACGTTGGACTCGATCATCTCGTGATACAGGTCGTTGCCTTCGCGGGTGCGCTCGCCCACGCCGGCCAGAACCGAATAACCGCCGTACGCCTTGGCGATGTTGTTGATCAGCTCCTGCATGGTCACGGTCTTGCCCACGCCGGCGCCGCCGAACAGGCCGATCTTGCCGCCCTTGGTGTAGGGGCACATCAGGTCGATGACCTTGATGCCCGTGACCAGGATTTCCGACGAGGTCGACTGCTCTTCGAAGCTGGGCGCTTCCTTGTGGATCGGGCGGTATTCGGTGGTGGCTATTGGGCCAGCTTCGTCGATCGGCTGGCCGACAACGTTCATGATGCGGCCCAGGGTGCCGGGGCCGACCGGCGCCTGGATCGACGAGCCGGTGTCGGTCACGGGCTGGCCGCGCGTCAGGCCTTCGGTCGTGTCCATCGAGATGGCGCGGACCATGTTCTCACCCAGGTGCTGGGCGACTTCCAGAACCAGTGTGAAGGGCTCGCCCGTCTTCTGGTCGATGTTCTGGGTGTGCAGGGCGTTCAGGATCGCCGGCAGGTGGCCGTCGAACTCGACGTCGACGACGGCGCCGATGACCTGGGCGATCTTGCCCGTGCCGGCGGCGTTGACGGGAGCGGCGTCCGGAGCGGCCTTCTTGGCGGCGGGCTTGCGGGCTGCGGGTTTCTTGGCGGCGACGGTGTCGGTCATGGTCAGGGTCCGTATCGGAATGTCTGTTCGGTCGGGATCAGAGGGCTTCGGCGCCGGCGATGATCTCGATCAGCTCTGTGGTGATCTGGGCTTGGCGCTTGCGATTGTACTGCAGCGTCAGGGCGTTGATGAGGTCGCCCGCATTGCGTGTGGCGTTGTCCATCGCCGCCATTTGCGAGCCGAAGAAGCCGGCTTGGTTCTCATACAGCGCGGCCAGGATCTGGGTCGTCAGCGCGCGCGGCAGCAGGGTTTCCAGAATTTCCTCTTCCGAGGGCTCGTACTCATAGACCGCGCCGTTCAGGTCGATCGGCTGGGCGTCGCCCTCGACCACGGCCGGGATCAGCTGCTTTGCAGTCGGGACCTGTTGGATCACCGACTTGAACTGGCTGTAGAACAGGGTGACCACATCGGCCTGACCCTCTTCGAACGCCGTGGCGATCATCTCGGCGACCGGCTGGGCCGACGGCAGGCCGATCGTCTTGTGGTCCGACAGCTCGAAGGTGTGGACCACCTTGTCGCCGTACAGACGCGCCAGCTGATCGCGCGACTTCTTGCCGACAGCGATGATCTTCACATCCTTGCCGGCGTTGATCAGGCTGTTGATCCGCTCGCGCGCGGCGCGGATGACGTTGGTCGAGAAACCGCCCGCCAGACCCTTGTCCGCCGTCGCCACCACGATGAGGTGACGCTGGTCCTGACCGGTGCCCGACAGCATCTTGGGCGCGTCGGCGCCCGAGACGCCTGCGGCCAGATTGGCGATGACCGAGGCCATCTTCTGCGCATAGGGCCGGGCGCTTTCGGCCTGATCCTGGGCGCGCTTCAGCTTGGCCGCGGCGACCATCTGCATGGCTTTCGTGATCTTCTGCGTGGCTTTCACGCTTCCGATCCGATTGCGCATTTCCTTGAGGCTGGCCATCCGGCGCTTACTCTCTCAGCTTACCAGACGGGTTCAGGCGAAGGTCTTGACGAAGGCGGCCAGGATGTCCTTCAGCTCGGCTTCGAGGTCCGAGGTCAGGTCCTTCTTGGTGCGGATGCCTTCAAGCAGGCTGGCGTGGTTCGCGTGGATGCGCGCCAGCAGTTCCTTCTCGAAGCGGCCCACGTCGCCGACTGCGATGCCATCGATGTAACCGCGCGTGCCGGCGTAGACCGAGACGACCTGCTCTTCCATCGCCAGCGGCGAATACTGCGGCTGCTTCAGCAGTTCCGTCAGACGGGCGCCGCGCGCCAGCAGCTTCTGGGTCGAGGCGTCCAGGTCCGAGCCGAACTTGGCGAAGGCGGCCATCTCGCGATACTGGGCCAGCTCGCCCTTGATCGAACCGGCGACCTTTTTCATCGCCTTGGTCTGGGCCGACGAGCCGACGCGCGACACCGAGATGCCGACGTTCACGGCCGGACGGATGCCCTGATAGAACAGGTCCGATTCCAGGAAGATCTGGCCGTCGGTGATCGAGATGACGTTGGTGGGGATGTAGGCCGAAACGTCGTTGGCCTGGGTTTCGATGATCGGCAGGGCGGTCATCGAGCCCGAACCGTAATCCTCGTTCAGCTTGGCCGAACGCTCCAGCAGGCGGCTGTGCAGATAGAAGACGTCGCCGGGATAGGCTTCACGGCCGGGCGGACGGCGAAGCAGCAGCGACATCTGGCGATACGCAACAGCCTGTTTCGACAGGTCGTCATAGACGATCAGGGCATGCATGCCGTTGTCGCGGAAGAACTCGCCCATGGCGGTACCGGCGAACGGGGCCAGGAACTGCAACGGGGCCGGTTCCGACGCCGTCGCGGCGACAACGATCGTGTATTCCAGCGCGCCCGACTCTTCGAGGGTCTTGACGATCTGGGCGACGGTCGAACGCTTTTGACCGATGGCGACGTAGATGCAGTAGAGCTTGGCGCTCTCGTCGTCGGTCTTGTTGACGTTCTTCTGGTTCAGGATGGTGTCGACGGCGACGGCGGTCTTGCCGACCTGACGGTCACCAATGATCAGCTCGCGCTGGCCGCGGCCGACGGGGATCAGGGTGTCGATAGCCTTCAGGCCGGTCTGCATCGGCTCGTGAACCGACTTGCGCGGGATGATGCCGGGCGCCTTGACGTCCACGCGGCGGCGCTCGGTGAACTGGATCGGACCCTTGCCGTCGATCGGCTCGCCCAGCGGGTTGACGACGCGGCCCAGCAGACCCTTGCCGACCGGAACGTCCACGATCTCGCCCAGGCGGCGAACGTCGTCGCCCTCGGCGATGGCGGCGTCGGCGCCGAAGATCACGGCGCCCACGTTGTCGCGCTCGAGGTTCAGGGCCATGCCCTTCACGCCGGCCTTGGTGAACTCGACCATTTCACCGGCCTGGACATTGTCCAGACCGTGGATGCGGGCGATGCCGTCGCCGACCGACAGCACGCTGCCGACGTCGGAGACATCGGCTTCGACGCCGAAGTTGGCGATCTGCGACTTGAGGATGGCCGAGATTTCAGCGGCGCGGATGTCCATGACGGGCTCTCTGTTCTTCAGTCTTCTGCGGGTGCGCCGTTCAGGCGCGCATTCGTTGTGGCGGGAGCGCGTTTAGGCGCGCTTGAGGGCGAACTTCATCTGGTCGAGCTTGGTTTTCAGCGAGGCGTCGAACAGTTTCGAGCCGACCTTGACCTTCAGGCCGCCCAGAATCGACGGATCGACGCGCGCGGTCAGTTCCGGCGCCTTGCCCAGGCTCTTGGACAGGGCGGCGGTAATGGCGGCGACCTGTTTGGCGTCCAGCGGCTGGGCCGAGACGACCTCGGCGGCGACCACGCCGGCGTGTTTGGCGTAGCGCGCCTCGAAGCCGGCGATCACGGCCGGCAGATCCTTGGCGCGATGGTTCTGACCCAGCAGACCCAGGAAGTTGGTCGTGGTCTGCTCGAACTTGGCCTTGGCGGCGATAGCCACCAGACCCTTGGCCTGGTCCGGCGCGGCGATGACGGGCGAGGTGGCCAGGCGACGCAGATCGGCGCTTTCGGTCCAGGCCGCCCTCAGCGACTTCAGGTCGGCGCGGACGGCGTCCAGGCGGCCGGTTTCCAGCGCCAGGTCAAACAGCGCCTGTGCGTAGCGATCGCCGACTTCCGTCGTTCTGAAATCATCAGCCACTGATTAGGGTCCGAGGTCGTTGTGTCAGGGTCGCAACCGACTGCGAGGCTCGCAACGGTCAAAAGCTTGAAATGCTTACGGAAAGCACGACGGAGGCCGTATCCGTAAATACGCCCCCTTCAAGCCGGGCGCCTGATAGCACGGGGTTTCGCCGCTCGCAACATTGCGTGAAGGCGCGCCGTTGCCGCAGGGGACCGACGAGGTATCTCGTCTCCTCCCCACGCGTGGGGAGGGGGACCGCGAAGCGGTGGAGGGGTTCTTCAAGTCCCACGGGCGCCGGGGATGCGAAGGAGAGCCCCTCCGTCTCTTCGCTGCGCTTCGAGCCACCTCCCCATAAATGGGGAGGAGACGATGCTCAGCCATCGCAATGCCGCTGGTCCCTCCCCTACAGACAGGGGGGTGCGACCATGACGCCGCACCCCAACGCTTGATCGGAACCTGCGTCGGCCCTAGCGCTTTCCGCTCAAGCTTTATCCTCCACCAGGAAACCCCATGCTCGACAGCATAACCCCCCTGCTCTCCGATCCGGCCGCCTGGGCCGCATTGGTGACCCTCATCGTGATGGAGGTCGTGCTCGGCATCGACAACCTGATCTTCATCTCAATTCTGTCGAACAAACTGCCCGAGCATCAGCGGCAGAAGGTGCGGCGCATCGGTATCGGCTTGGCGCTGATCATGCGTCTGGCCCTGCTGTCGATCATCGCCTGGCTGGTCGGTCTGGTGCAGCCGGTCTTCACCGTCATGGGCAATGAATTCTCGTGGAAGGACCTGATCCTGATCGCGGGTGGTCTGTTCCTGGTCTGGAAGGCGACCAAGGAAATCCACCACACGGTCGATCCGACGCCCAGCCATGACGTCATGGACAAGAAGGACGTGGTCATCGCCAACGCCGGCGCGGCCATCTTCCAGATCATCCTGTTGGACATCGTCTTCTCGATCGATTCGATCCTGACCGCCGTCGGCATGACCGAGCACCTGCCGATCATGGTCGTCGCCGTTCTGGTCGCCGTGACCGTCATGCTGCTGGCCGCCGACCCTTTGGCCAACTTCATCAACAAGAACCCCAGCGTCGTCATGCTGGCGCTTGGCTTCCTGCTGATGATCGGCATGGTGTTGATCGCCGACGGCTTCGGCTAACATGTGCCCAAGGGCTACATCTATGCGGCCATGGCCTTCTCGGCCGGTGTTGAGGCGTTGAACATGCTGGGTCGCAAATCCGCATCCAAGAAGGAAAAGGCCGAACTGGCCCGCAGCGAGGCGAACGCCGCCGAGGCCCGCGCCCAGAAGGCCGAGGCCGAAGCCGCCGCCGAGCGGGGCTGAGGCTCATGATGCGCCTGTCGTCCCGGCTCGCCGGCCTTGTCGCCGGTCTGCTGCTGACGACAGGCGTCGCCCTGCCGGTCAGGGCCGAAGTGCCGGTCCAGTCCTACGAGGTCGTGCGGGCCTATCCCCACGACACAGGGGCCTTCACCGAAGGTCTCTTCTTCCACGACGGCGGCCTTTACGAGAGCACGGGCCTGTATCCGTCCTTCATCCGCAAAGTCGATCTGGAGACCGGACGCGTGGAGCGTCAGCGCGACCTGCCGACCATCTATTTCGGCGAGGGCATGACCACGCTGAACGGCAAGCTCTACAGCCTGACCTGGCGCAACCACATCGGATTCATCTGGAAGCTGGACGACTTCTCGCCGCTAGGCGGCTTTTCCTATCCGGGCGAGGGCTGGGCCCTGACCACTGACGGCCGCCGCCTGATCATGAGCGACGGCACCGATCAGCTGCGCTTTCTGGACCCTGAAACCCTGGCCGAGACCGGCCGCGTCTCCGTCACCGCCGACGGCCGGCCGCTGGATCAGATCAACGAACTGGAATGGATCGACGGAGAGGTCTTCGCCAATATCTGGCAGGACAACCGCATCGCGCGCATCGATCCCGAGACCGGCGTGGTCAAGGCCTTCATCGACCTGACCGCCCTGGTCCCCGAGGGCGCGAACCTCGACCCCAACGACGATGTCCTGAACGGCATCGCCTGGGACGCGGCGGGAAAACGCCTGTTCGTCACCGGCAAACGCTGGCCGCAGCTGTTCGAGATCAAGCTGCGCTGATCCGCACGAAGAAATGGCCGGACGCTGCGACAGCGCCCGGCCCTCTTCTTTTTCAACCCCTGCCCCCGGCTCAGCCGTGC
>NZ_DAMBJX010000011.1:49495-63710 GCF_032067225.1 Brevundimonas vesicularis
GCCGTGCAGGTCGAACCGGTCCAGCTCCATGACCTTGGTCCAGGCCGCCACGAAGTCCGAGACGAACTTCTCTCCGGCGTCGGCCCCGGCATAGACCTCGGCCAGCGCGCGCAGCACGGCGTTGGAGCCGAACACCAGATCGACACGCGTGCCGGTCCACTTGGCTTCGCCCGTCTTGCGATCGCGGCCTTCGAAGACGTCCTTGGCGTCCGAGGTCGCCGCCCACTTCACGTCCATGTCCAGCAGATTGACGAAGACATCGTTGGACAGCACGCCCGGCCGCTCAGTCAGCACGCCGTGCGTCGCGCCGCCCGTATTGATGTTGATCGCCCGCAGGCCGCCGATCAGCACCGTCATCTCCGGCGCCGTCAGCGTCAGCCGCTGCGCCTGATCGATCAGCAGCGACTCGGCCGGCACCGCATAGCGGGCCTTCTGGAAGTTGCGGAAGCCGTCGGCGACCGGCTCCAGATAGCCGAAGGATTCTACATCCGTGTCCGCCTGGCTGGCGTCCGTTCGGCCGGGCGTGAACGGCACGCTGGCGTCGTGGCCCGCCGCCTTGGCCGCCTGCTCGACGCCGGCATTGCCGGCCAGCACGATCAGGTCGGCCAGGGACACCTTCTTGCCGCCCGTCTGCGCCTGATTGAACTCGGTCTGGATGCGCTCCAGCGTCTTCAGCACCCGGTCCAGCTGTTCGGGCTGATTGACGGCCCAATCCTTCTGCGGCGCCAGGCGGATGCGGGCGCCGTTCGCCCCGCCCCGCTTGTCCCCGCCCCGGAAGGTCGAGGCCGAGGCCCAGGCCGTGCCCACCAGTTCGGCGGCGCTCAGGCCTGAGTCCAGCACCTTGGCCTTCAGAGCCGCCGAGTCCGTCGCGTCGATCAGCGGATGATCCACCTCCGGCACCGGATCCTGCCACAGCAGGACTTCGCTCGGGACCTCCGGCCCGACGTAGCGCGAACGCGGCCCCAGATCGCGGTGCGTCAGCTTGAACCAGGCCCGCGCAAAGGCGTCTGCAAAGGCTTGGGGATCGTTCAGGAACCGTCGCGAAATCTTCTCGTATTCCGGGTCGAACCGCATCGACAGGTCGGTCGTCAGCATCGTCGGCCGCTTCTTCTTGGCCGGATTGTGGGCGTCGGGGATGATCTCGCCCGCGTCCTTGGCCACCCACTGATGCGCGCCCGCCGGGGACTTCTCCAGCTCCCATTCGAAGCCGAACAGGTTCTCGAAATAGAAGTTGCTCCACTGGGCCGGGGTCTGGGTCCAGGTGACTTCCAGACCGCTGGTGATGGCGTCGGCGCCGTGCCCCGTGCCGAAGCTGGAGGTCCACCCCAGGCCTTGCGCCTCCAGGCCGTCGCCTTCCGGCTCTGCGCCGACGTGGTCAGCCGGACCGGCGCCGTGAGTCTTGCCGAAGGTGTGGCCGCCCGCGATCAGGGCGACCGTCTCCTCGTCGTTCATCGCCATCCGGGCGAAGGTGTCGCGGATGTCGCGCGCCGCCGCGATCGGATCGGGATTGCCGTCCGGCCCCTCCGGATTGACGTAGATCAGGCCCATCTGCACGGCGGCCAGCGGGTTCTCCAGATCGCGCGAATGCTTGTCGCCGTCCGCATTATCATCGCTGACCAGCACGGCCTCGTCGCCCGGCTTCACCACCCCGTCCGAGCCATGGGCATAGCGCTCGTCGCCGCCCAGCCAGGTCGTTTCGCGACCCCAATAGACGTCCTGATCCGGCTCCCAGGTATCGGCGCGGCCGCCCGAGAAGCCGAAGGTGCGGAAACCCATCGTCTCCAGCGCGACGTTTCCGGTCAGGATCATCAGGTCGGCCCAGGAGATGGCCTGGCCGTACTTCTGCTTGATCGGCCACAGCAGGCGGCGCGACTTGTCGATATTGACGTTGTCGGGCCAGGAATTCAGCGGCGCAAACCGCTGCTGGCCCCGCCCGCCGCCGCCGCGACCATCGCCGACGCGATAGGTGCCGGCGCTGTGCCAGGCCATGCGGATGAACTGCGGGCCATAATGGCCGAAGTCCGCCGGCCACCAATCCTTAGAGTCCGTCATCAGCGCGCGCAGATCCGCCTTCAGCGCCTCATAGTCCAGCTTGGAAAAGGCCTCGCGGTAGTCGAACGCCCCCCCCAACGGGTCGGACTTGGTCGAGTGCTGGTTCAGCAGATCGACACGCAGCTGGTTGGGCCACCAATCGCGGTTCTGAACGCCGCCGCCTGCGACCGATCGGGGCGTCCGGCCGGAAAAGGGGCATTTGGCTTCGTCGGTCATGGTGTTTCTCCCTGCTGCTCTGGCGCACGACGGCGAGCGATTTTCCATCGCCCTGTAGATGATGGGGTCATACGACACGGGTCAAACGGATAAAGCCAATCGATTATCCTTGGCGTCAGCATAGGACAGGCCTATTTCGCTTCCATGCTCCCCACGTTGCGCCAGCTCCAGTATCTCAAGCTCCTGGCCGAACACGGCAGCTTCTCGCGCGCCGCCGAGGCCGCTCACGTCAGCCAACCCGCCCTCAGCGCCGGTGTGCAGGAGCTTGAGCGCATCCTGGGCGCGCCGGTGGTCGAACGCGCGCGCGGCGCCGTGATCATGACCGCCGTCGGAGCGGAGGCCGTTCGCCGCGCCGAGGACGTCCTGGCCCGCACCGAGGATCTGGTCGAGGCGGCCAAAAACGCCGGGCGGCTGCTGTCCGGCCGTTTCCGCCTCGGCGTCATCCCCACCGTCGCCCCCTTCCTGCTGCCCGCCAAGCTCCCGTCGGTGAAGGCCGCCTATCCAAGCCTGAAGCTGTTCATCCGCGAGGATCTGACACCCCGGCTGATCGCGGCGCTGAAGGCGGGTCAGATCGACGCGGCGGTCATCGCCCTGCCCTATGACGCGCCGGGCATCGCCCACGCTCGCATCGGCGATGACGAGATCATGGCCGCAGCCCCCGCCGACCATGCCTTGGCCGCGCCCGGCCCCATCCGTCCCGGCTCGCTGCGGGCCGAGGATCTGATCCTGCTGGAAGACGGACATTGCTTGCGCGACCACGCCCTGGCGGCGTTGGACATCGAGGCCCCGCGCGGCGACGACGTCTTTGCGGCCACCAGCCTGCACACCCTGGTTCAGATGGTCGGCTCGGGCCTCGGCGTCTCCTTCCTGCCGAAGATGGCGGTGCAGGCCGGTCTGGCCGACAACCCCTCCGTCGCCATTCGCGCCTTCGAAAACCAGGCCGATGGCGCCCCGCCCCACCGCGAGATCGTCGTCGCCTGGCGCGCCGGCTCCAGCCGCGCCGCCGAGGCCCGGCTGCTGGCCGAGGCCCTGAAGCTAGAGTGAAGCTGGAGCGAAAACGGACTGAGGCTCGATTGATCGATTGACCTGAGCGCCGAACAGGCCGCTTGGAAACGGATGGCAACCGAAACCGTCTATATCGTCCAGGCCTACGTCCAGGGCCGGGGCAAGGCCCTGCGCGCAGAACCCCAGGTCGGCTGCAAAGACGCCGAAGAGGCGCGTCGCAAGGCCGAACGGCTGGCGCCGTTGCGTCTGGGCGTCGTCGCCTTCGCCGTCTCGGCCGACACCGAAATGGGCGACTACGACGAAGAGCCCACCATCCTCTTCAAGTCCGGCCAACTGCCGCCGCCGTTCAGCGATCCGGACTGACGACCAAGCAACCCGCCCCGACAGGTCGCGTTTGCTTTCCTGACAACGGATCGGCGCCGCCCCGGGCGTCCGACCGAAACTTCAGGACGCCCCATGGCCTATCGCACCCTCAATCCCTTCACCGAACAACTGGTTGAGGACTATCCGGAACACACCGACGACGCCGTCGAGGCCGCCCTGGCCAAGGCCGACGGCCTGTTCCATTCGGATTGGTCCAAGGGCGACATCCAGCCGCGCCTCGCCGTGCTGAAATCCCTGTCGGGCCTTCTGATCGAAAACCGCGACGACCTGGCCCGCACCATGGCCGAGGAGATGGGCAAGCCCCTGGCTCAGGGGCAGGGCGAGATCGATCTGTGCGCCGGCATCGCCGCCTACTATGCCGAGAAGGCTGCCGATTTCCTCAAGCCTGAAAAGATCGACAGCGAACTGGGGGAGGCCTGGGTCGAGTGCCACCCGATCGGCGTGCTGCTGGCGGTCGAGCCCTGGAACTTCCCGATCTACCAACTGATCCGCGTCGTCGCTCCCGCCATCGCGGTCGGCAATCCCGTGCTTTACAAGCACGCGGGCATCGTGCCGCGCTGCGCCGCCCGGTTCGCCGAACTGGTGCGCGAGGCCGGCGCGCCCGAAGGCTTCGTCGCCAACCTCTACATTTCCTCGGACAAGGTCGCCGAACTGATCGGCGACGACCGCATCCAGGGCGTGGCCCTGACCGGATCGGAGGGCGCCGGCGCCAAGGTCTCGGCTCGCGCCTCGGAAATGCTGAAGAAGTCCACGCTGGAACTGGGCGGCAGCGATGTCTTCGTGGTGCTGGACGACGCCGACATCGAAAAGGCGGTCGCGGCAGGCGTCGAAGGCCGCCTGTCCAACGCCGGACAGGTCTGCACCGGCTCCAAACGCTTCATCGTCCAGAAGTCGGTCTCCGACGCCTTCATCACCGGCTTCGTCGAAGGCATGAAGAAGGCCGTCATGGGCGATCCGCTGGACGAGGCCACCGACCTGGGCCCGCTGTCGTCCGAGGATGCGCTGAAGACCCTGACCAAGCAGGTGGAAGAGGCGATCCAGCACGGCGCCAAGGCGCTGACAGGCGGAAAGCCCGCCGACCGCACCGGCTTCTTCTACGAGCCGACCGTCCTGACCGACGTCGCCCGCGACAACCCGGCCTTCTATCAGGAGTTCTTCGGCCCCGTGGCCCAGGTCTTCGTGGTCGAGGACGACGATGGGGTCGTGGCCCTGGCCAACGATTCCCACTTCGGCCTCGGCGGCTCGATCTTCTCGGGCGACACCGACCGCGCCCGCCAACTGGCCTCTCGCATCGAGACCGGCATGGTCTTCATCAACACCACCACGACCTCCATGCCCGAACTGCCGTTCGGCGGCGTCAAACGCTCGGGCTTCGGCCGTGAGCTGGGCGACGTCGGCATCAAGGAGTTCGTGAACCGCAAGCTGGTGGTCGTCAGCGCCGACTGACCACCGCCTTTCGGCAAACGGAAAAGGGCCGGCGGATCGCTCCGCCGGCCCTCTTTTCTTATCTGGGCGAACCGCGACCTATTCGGCGGCGATCGGCGCTTCGGTTTCCGGACCGCGCGCCAGGTTGCGCAGCACATAGGGCATGACGCCGCCGGCCAGCAGATAGTCCAGCTCGGTCTGGTTATCGATACGGCAGCGGACCGGGAAGCGGGCCATCTTTCCGTCCGACGGGCGGAACAGCTCGACCCACAGGTCCTGACGCGGCTTCAGCTTGCCGATATTGGCGTCCGAAAGGCCGCGGATCGTGACGATCTCTTCGCCCGTCAGCCCCAGCTTCAGCCAGCCGTCCTGCTTGAACTGCAGCGGCACGACGCCCATCCCGACCAGGTTGGAGCGGTGGATGCGCTCGAAGCTTTCGGCGATGACCGCGCGAACGCCCAACAGGCGCGTGCCCTTGGCCGCCCAGTCGCGCGACGAGCCGGTGCCGTATTCCTTGCCGGCGAAGACGACCAGCGGGCGGCCTTCCGACTGATACCGCATGGCCGCGTCATAGATCGACATCGTGTCGTTCGACGGGAAGTGCTTGGTCACGCCGCCTTCGATCTCGGGCGTGATGCGGTTCTTGATGCGGATGTTGGCGAAGGTGCCGCGCATCATGACTTCGTGGTTGCCGCGACGGGCGCCGTAGCTGTTGAACTCGGCCGCCTCGACGCCGTGGTTGGTCAGATAAACGCCGGCGGGCGAGGTCTTCTTGATCGAACCGGCTGGGCTGATGTGGTCAGTGGTGATCGAGTCGCCGAAGATGGCCAGAACGCGAGCCTCGACCACGTCCTGAACCGGGGTCAGGTCCATCGACAGGCCGTCGAAATAGGGCGGGTTGGCGACGTAGGTCGAGCTGTCGTCCCACTCATAGGTCTGACCGCCGGTGACCTTGATGGCCTGCCAATGCTTGTCGCCCTTGAACACGTCCTTGTAACGTTTGGCGAACATGGCCGGGGTGACGGACTTACGCTGGATGTCGGCGATTTCCTGCGTGGTCGGCCAGACGTCCTTCAGGAAGACGTCGTTGCCCTTCTTGTCCTGACCGATCGGATCCTTGGTGATGTCGATCCGCATCGAGCCGGCGATGGCGTAGGCCACGACCAGCGGCGGCGAGGCCAGATAGTTGGCCTGGACGTCGGGGTTCACGCGGCCTTCGAAGTTGCGGTTGCCCGACAGGACCGAGGTGGCGACCAGGGCGTTGTCGTTGATCGCCTTGGAGATCGCCGGGTCCAGCGGACCCGAGTTGCCGATGCAGGTGGTGCAGCCATAGCCGACCAGGTTGAAGCCCAGGGCGTCCAGATCCTTCTGCAGGCCGGCGTCGGTCAGATAGTCGGTCACGACCTGCGAGCCGGGGGCCAGCGAGGTCTTGACCCAGGGCTTGGCCTTCAGGCCCAGCGCATTGGCCTTGCGCGCCACCAGACCGGCGGCGATCAGGACCGACGGGTTGGAGGTGTTGGTGCAGGAGGTGATGGCCGCGATGACCACGTCGCCGTCGCCGACGGTGAACTTCTGGCCATCCACCGAGACACGCTCGGCGTCGGACGGACGGGCGAAGACGTCGGTCAGGGCGGTTTCGAACGCCGGAGCGGCGGTGGTCAGTTCGACGCGGTCCTGCGGACGCTTCGGACCCGCCAGCGACGGTACGACGGTCGAGATGTCCAGTTCCAGCACATCAGTGAAGACCGGGTCTTCCGAATTCTCGTCGATCCACAGGCCCTGGGCCTTGGCGTAGGCTTCGACCAGGGCGACGCGCGCCTTGTCGCGGCCCGTGGCGGTCAGATAGCCGATGGTCGCGGCCGAGACGGGGAAGAAGCCGCAGGTGGCGCCGTATTCCGGAGCCATGTTGGCGATGGTTGCTTGGTCCTCGATGGTCATGTTCGGCAGGGCGTCGCCGAAGAACTCCACGAACTTGCCGACCACGCCCTTCTTGCGCAGCATCTGGGTGACGGTCAGCACCAGGTCGGTCGCCGTCGTGCCTTCGGGCATCGAACCCGTCAGCTTGAAGCCGATGACCTCGGGGATCAGCATCGGGATCGGCTGGCCCAGCATGGCCGCCTCGGCCTCGATGCCGCCCACGCCCCAGCCCAGGACGGCTAGGCCGTTGATCATGGTGGTGTGGCTGTCGGTGCCGACGACGGTATCGGGATAGGCGACGGTCTTCTTGCCTTCGTCCAGGGTCCAGACGGTCTGGGCCAGGTTTTCGAGGTTCACCTGGTGGCAGATGCCGGTGCCGGGCGGCACGACGCGGAAGTTGTTGAAGGCCGACGAACCCCAACGCAGGAAGTTGTAGCGTTCGATGTTGCGCTCGTATTCGCGCTCGACGTTCTGGGCGAAGGCTTTGGACGTGCCGAAGTTGTCGACCATGACCGAGTGGTCGATGACCAGATCGACCGGCACCAGCGGATTGATCTTAGCGGCGTCGGCGCCCAGGGCGCTCATGGCGTCGCGCATGGCGGCCAGATCGACCACGGCGGGAACGCCGGTGAAGTCCTGCATCAGAACGCGGGCCGGACGGAAGGCGATCTCGTGCTCGACCGAGCCCTTGTTCTCGACCCAGGCGGCGACGGCCTTCAGGTCGTCTTCGGTGACGGAAACGCCGTCCTCGTTGCGCAGCAGGTTCTCCAGCAGCACCTTCATCGAGCGCGGCAGGCGGGAAATCCCGGTCAGACCGGCTTCCTCGGCGGCGGGAAGGCTGTAATAGGCGTATTTCTTACGCCCGACGGAAAGGTCCTGGCGGGTCTTGAAGCTGTCGATCGACGGCATGGAGAGTTCCTCTGGTCAGCGCCGCCCGACAATCCGGTTGCGCCTTCGCGCGGCAGACGCAGCGGCTCACAGGGCCCCTGCGCGCGCGGCGAAAGCCTGCTGCGGCGACCGTGCCTATAGCCCCGCCACGCCGCACCGTCCATGTGTCCACACCCCTGACGTGGACATTGAGAAGGGTTCGCAGATTTGGCGCGGCGGGTGAAACGCGATGATCCACACCCTCGCCCTCTCCGGCCTGACCGTCTCGCGCGGCGAGCGTCGGCTGTTTCACGGTCTCGACCTGACCCTGCGCGCCGGCGAGGTGCTGGCCCTGACGGGCGCAAACGGGGCGGGCAAGACCAGCCTGCTGCGCGCGATCGCCGGCCTGTTGCGGCCAGACGCCGGGACGGTCGCCTTCCAGGACGGCGACGGCAATAAGCTGGACGAGCGGCAGGCGCGTGGACGTGAAACCCACTTTCTCGGTCATCTGGACGGGCTGAAGGGCGGCCGCACCGCGCGCGAAGAGCTGGGGTTTCAGTGCGATTGGTTGGGCCACACCCAGTACGGCGTCGACCACGCCGTCGAGGCCTTCGGATTGAAGCCCCTGCTGGACCTGGAGGTCCGGCGTCTGTCCGCCGGTCAGCGCCGTCGCCTGGCCATGGGCCGGTTGGTCGGATCGCCGCGCGCCTTGTGGCTGCTGGACGAACCGATGGCGCCGCTGGACGCCCGCTGGCGCGAAGCCTTCGCTGAACAGATGCAGCGACATCTGGACGCCGACGGTCTGATCATCGCCGCCGTCCACGACCCCCTGCCGCTACCGACCCGCTCTCTCGATCTGGGGGCGCTGAAGTGAGCCGCCACGATGTCGATCAGGAACCCCGTCCGCCCGGCCTGCGCGGCGCGACGCGCGTTCTGCTGGAGCGCGAGCTGGATCTGGCCTGGGGCGGGGGCGGCGGTCCGTTGCTGGCCTGCGGCTTCTTCGCCTGTCTGACCGCCATACTACCGCTGGCGGCCGGCGGCGATCCGCGCACGCTCGGCCCGGTCGCCGGCGGCGTGGCCTGGTTGGCGCTCGCCCTGGCCTCCCTGCTGTCGCTGGAGCGGCTGTTCGAGCGCGACATGGAGGACGGGGCGCTGGATCTGCTGGCCCTCGGCCATCTGGCGCTGGAGCAGGTCGTCCTGATCAAGGCCCTGGCCCAGTGGATCGCCGTCGGTCTGCCGCTTGCCCTGACTGCCCCCGTCGCCGCCCTGGCGCTGGGCCTGCCCGCGTCGCTGACGCCGCTGGTCGCCCTGACCGCCCTGATCGGCGGCGCGGGCTTCGCCTTCACCGGGGCGCTGGGCGCGGCCCTTGCGCTGGGCGCCAGGCGTGGCGGGCTGCTGATCGCCGTCGTCGTCCTGCCGCTCTTTATTCCCCCCGTCGTCTTCGGCGCCGGCGCCTTGGAGCGCGCCGGATCAGGCCAGCCTGTCGGCCCGGCGCTGGCCTTGCTCTGCGCCTACGTCCTGTTCGCCGCCGTCGTCGCGCCCTTCGCCGGGGCCGCCGCCGTTCGCAACGCGCAAGGGTGAGCTTGCCCGCCGTCCATTCGTTGCGTAAGCGCTGAACCGATGTTCGGCCTGTCCAATCCGCAGCGCTTCATGGCCTTCACCGGCCCGTTGACGCCCGTTCTGTGGGGGCTCGCCGCCGTGCTGCTGGGCGTCGGCGCCTGGCTCAGCTTCACCGTTCCGGCCGATTATCAGCAGGGCGACACGGTGCGGATCATGTTCGTCCACGTGCCTGCCGCCACCCTGGGCCTGGGCGCCTATGCCGCGCTGGGCGTATCCAGCTTTTTTGCGCTGGTCTTCCGCCACGCCCTGGCCGACGCCGCCGCCCGCGCCGCCGCCCTGCCGGGCGCCGCCTTCACGGCGCTCGCCCTATTCACCGGCTCGCTGTGGGGCCAGCCGATGTGGGGGACCTGGTGGGTGTGGGACGCGCGCCTGACCAGCGTGCTGGTGCTGTTTCTCTTCTACCTCGGATACATGGCGCTGAGAGCGTCGATTGACGACGAGCAGAAGGCCGGACGCGCCGCCGCCGTCCTGGGGCTGGTCGGCCTGATCAATCTGCCGATCGTGAAATTCTCGGTCGATTGGTGGAACACCCTGCACCAGCCCGCCAGCTTCCTGACCCCCGGATCGTCGGGGCTGGACCCCGTCTATCTGCCGCCCTTCCTGACCATGCTCGCGGCCTATGGGGTGCTGTTCGCGGCCCTGTGGCTGACCGCCATCCGCACCGAGATCCGCCGCCGCCGCGTCATGACCCTGCGCGCCCGTCTGGCTCAGGAGGCCTGAAGCCGTGCTCGACCTCGACATGACCCCCTACGCCGCTTTCGTCTGGCCCGCCTGGGGCGTCAGCGCCCTGGTGCTGACCGTCCTGACCGTCCGCGCCGTCATCGCCTCCCGCAAATGGAAGCGCGAACTGGCCCGGCTTGAGGCAGACCAAGGCACATACCCACAAGCAGCGGATACCCACCGCCCTCAAGCAGCACGAAGCGCGATAGGGCCAAAAGAAAAAGGGCTTCGCCCGTGAACCGCTGGCTGGCCCTGATCCCGCTGGCGGTCCTCGCGGCGCTGGCGGCCTTGTTCGTCGGGTGGTCGCTGAAGCGCGATCCGGCTTTCAAGCCCGACGCCCTGGTCGGCCAGACCATCCCCGAGACGGTCCTGCCCCTGCTGTCGGGCGACCAGGCGGGACCGGGCAATCTGGACCTGAAGACCGCCGGCGTCGGCCGGCCCATGCTGGTCAATGTGTTCGCCTCCTGGTGCGCGCCTTGCCGGATCGAACACCCCAAGCTGCTGGCGCTGAAGGCGCGCGGCGTCGCCGTGGTCGGCATCGCCTACAAGGACGAGCCGGTCGCCACTCGCGACTTCCTCGACGAACTGGGCGATCCCTATTCGATGGTGCTGGTGGACCGCGAGGGTCGTGCGGGCCTCGACCTCGGCATCTCCGGCGTGCCCGAGACCTTCGCCGTCGACGCCATGGGGCGCATCACCGCCAAACAGTCCGGTCCCCTGCTGGACGACGCTGACATCGACCGACTGGTCGCCTCCATGCAGGCCCCGCCTCGTCCCGCACCAACCAAGCGGTGAGGCCGCGTTAACCCTTTTTCGAGGGTTTCCGTTAACCATGTCGACATGAGCGCGATTCGTCCCGGCCTGCCGCTGAACACGCCCGCCCAGGGCCTTGATCTGCCGAGCGCCCGCAGCGCCCAGGCGGCCTTCTTCCGCGCTGCAATGGAGCAGACTGCAGCGCCCAAGCCGCCCGTCCCGGCCGCCGCCGTCATGTCCACGATCCGAACCGCCAACCCGGCCCGGCCGGTGGAGGTGCCCCCCGCCCCGGCCCAGCGCGAGGAGCCGCGGATCATGCGCCCCGGCTCCTATCTCGACATCCGGGTCTGATCAGTTCCAGCCGCGGCTGGCGATATATTGCTGCAACGCCTCGATCCGGGTCGCGTCCGACGGGTGGGTCGAGGCGAACTGCGGCGTCTGGGTCTGACGTTGCGCCGCCATCAGCCGCCACAGCGCGACCGCCTGCGACGGCTTGAACCCGGCGCCGGCCATATAGTCCACGCCCAGACGGTCGGCCTCCAGCTCGTCGCGCCGCGAATAGGGGAGCAGCAGGCCGTATTGGGCGGCGAGACCGCCATAGGCGTTGACCGCATCTCCATAGCGACCCGCCGCCCCGCCGACAGCGGCCAGACCGACGCTGGTCACCGTCTGGTTCGAGGCGCGCTCGGCCGCATGGTTGGCGACGACGTGCCCGATTTCGTGACCGATCACGCTGGCCAGCTGGTCGTCATTCTGGACCAGGGCCAACAGGCTGGTCGTCACGCCGATCTGGCCGGACGGCAGGACGAAGGCGTTGGGGCTGGCCTCTGTGAACACCGCATAGTCCCAGGTCCGACCGCCCAGACCCGCCGCCTGGACCAAACGGTCGCCGACGCGACGGATCCGGTCGACTTGGGCGCCGGTCGTCATCACGCCTGGCTTGGCGATAGCCTCTCGCCAGGCCGCCGTCGATTGCTGCGACAGGGCCGCGTTGTCCACCAGAAGCAGCTGATTACGGCCCAGGGCTTCGTTATAGGCGCAGGCGGACAGGGCCGAGGCCGCGACGGCGGCGGCCAGGACAAGGGCGGAACGGCGGGGCAGGATCACGGGGGTGGCCTCTTCGAGCAGGACGAAACAGCAAGGCAAATGGTCGCGCTGGGCCTGGGGTTCCACCGTCAATCGATCGGCGTCGCGCCTAGCAGGGTCCGGCAAGCCTCCGCCTCGGCCGCCAGGGCCTTGCGCTTGGCCTCCCCGAACTGCTCCAGCGTGCGGTAGGGCATGGCCAGCCGCACATTGTCCCGCAGCCGGCCGCGATTGCGCTCCAGAAAGCCCCAGTACAGCCGGTTGAACGGACAGGCCGCATCGCCGTTCTTGCTCTTCACGTCATAGCGACACGCCCCGCAATAGTCGCTCATCCGGTCGATATAGGCCCCCGACGCAGCATAGGGCTTGGACCCCACGATGCCGCCGTCGGCGAACAGGGCCATGCCGCGCGTATTGGGCATCTCGACCCATTCATAGGCGTCGGCATAGACACACATGTACCAGTCGTCGACCTGATCGGGATGCACGCCCAGCAGCAAGGCCAGATTGCCCGTCACCATCAGCCGCTGGATATGGTGGGCGTAGGCGTTGTCGCGCGTGGTCTTCACCACGTCGGCGACACAGGCCATGTCGGTCTCGCCGGACCAATAGAACCAGGGCAGCTTGCGGTCCGCGTCCAGGAAGTTGCGCGCCCGATACTCCGGCGCCTTCAGCCAGTAGATGCCGCGCACGAACTCGCGCCATCCCAGGATTTGCCGGATGAAGCCTTCGACCGCGTTCAGGGGCGCCTTTCCCGCCCGATAGACCGCCTCGGCGCGCTTGCAGACGTCCAGAGGATCCAGCAGGCCCAGGTTGATCGACGTCGAGATCAGCCCATGCCACATCCATGGCTCATTCTCCGCCATCGCGTCCTGCCAGTCCCCGAACGACGGCAGGACATCCTTCAGGAAATGCTTCAGCGAAGCTTCCGCCTCCTGCGCCGTTGTGGCCCAGCCGAACCCGTCCAGCGAGCCGAAATGGTCGCCGAACAACCGCTCGACATCCGCGATCGCCTCGCACGCCACGGCGTTGGGCGGGATGCGCAGGCGATCGGGCGGCGTCACGCCCTTGGCCAGCTTCTTGCGGTTCTCGGCGTCATAGTTCCAGCGCCCGCCCTCCGGCTGATCGCCGTCCATCAGTATGCCCGTCGCGCGGCGCATCTCGCGATAGAAGAACTCCATGCGCAGCTGCGACTTGCCCGAGGCCCAGCGACGAAAACGGTCGTGGCTGCTGATGAAGCAGCGATCCTCGCGAATCTCGACCGGCAGCTCCGCCCCTTCCGCAAAGGCGGCCAGATGCTCGGCCAGCCGCCACTCGCCGCATTCGGTCATCACCACCGTTTCATAAGCGCCGTCGTCCAGCGCCCGGGCCAGTTCCCCGGTAATCGAACCGCTGTTGTCCGCATCGTCGATCCGCACATAGCGCACATTGACGCCCCGCTCCTTCAGCCGCTCGGCGTGATTGCGCATGGCGGCGAAGACCAGGGCCAGCTTCTGCTTGTGATGCCGGACATAGGTCGCCTCGTCGCGAACCTCGGCCATCAGAACCGTATCGACGTCCGGGTTCAGATCCTTCAGCGCCGACAGGTCGTCCGACAGCTGATCGCCCAGCACCAGCCTAAGCACGGACATGCGTTATTTCCATCATCGGGCCCATTTGCGAGCGAGAGACTGAAGTCGAGGACGCAGGCGCAGAAACACCCGGTACCCTCCCTCCAACGCCGCAAGGACCCAGGGGATGCGTGCGGCCAAGCCGAGCGGGCGCAACAGCGGGATGGCCCGCCACATCGCCGCAAACGCCGCCGCACCCGACAGCAGCCTTCCGTTTTCCGTCGCGTGGAATCGCGCCAGCAGAGTCTCCCGATCCAGCGGGCAGCTTGCTTGACCGTCCGACACATCGACGAATCGGATCGCGCAGCGTCGATCCAGCCGCCGCATCAGGGCGATCTCGCGTCGGCACAGGGGACAGCCGCCATCGTACCAGACAAGCAAGGGGTTCATGACGATCGAAGGCTCTCGGCGACGGCGAACGGGCTCGCCATCCTATACGGGCGTCCTCTACAGTCTGGATCGCAACCCGCCTCGACAGGTGTCCGATGACGATTGAACCCACCGGCCGACATCGCTTGCCGCCGCTCGCCCGCGTTCTGGGTTTCGCCGGCCTGCTGCCCCAG